>JALYIB010000106.1 GCA_030775965.1 Acidobacteriota bacterium
GTAACGACGCCGGTGAAGTTTTCGGTCCCAAGATTCCAGCGGTTCGGCATAGCGGCGACCGCGGCACGCGCGCGATCGAGACCCGCCCCGGTTCCGTCCAGTTGCTTGGCCGCGGCCATGGCAGCGGCGTCCGTGAAAATCTGCGCCTCATTGCGGGCAATATAAACGCGCCCCATATCGAACGCCATCCCGACGACGGCCAGCAACAGGAACATGCACACCGACATCGCGATCAGGATAAAGCCTTTTTGGCGCTGGGGACGCGGCACTACCAATAAGATCGGCTGAACGCCGCGATTCTTCAGTGCGCGAGTGAGGGAATCGCCCGAGGCGCCCGCGATCTTTGCGACCACAGAATCGCTGCCCCGGCCACCGCCAGAAGCACTGCGATCCACTGGGTGATCGAAAACGGCAATCCGAAGGGCAGAGCTTGCTCGTGGAAGCGTGTGAATTCGATCCCGAAGCGCAGAACCGAGCTCAGGATCAGGTAGAGTCCGATGATGGTCCCGGGGCGGTGAGCGCGCCCAAAGCGCCAGTAGAGAAACCCGAACAGCAGCGCCTCAGCCGCCATCTCATAAAGCTGGGCCGGGTGCAGGGAGACGCGTAGTGGGACGCCGGTGAGCGCATTGGCGTCGGGATTACGGAAGGTCACGGCCCAGGGCAGATCGCATTCCTTGCCCCAGCAGCAGCCCGCCGCGAAGCAGCCCACCTTGCCGATAGCGTGGCCGATGGCGATCCCCGGCGCGAATACATCGAAGGTCTGGAGCCAGGGCATCGCGTGGCGCCGCACGTACCAGTAGGCGGTCGCTACCGCCAGAATCAGGCCCCCCTGATAAACCCCGGCGGCGCGCAGAGTGGCGATCGAGAACATGTCGGCGGGATTCTTGCTGAAGTGATCCCAATCGAAGATGAACATCAGGAGTTTGGCGCCCAGCAGTCCCGCGAGCGCGCAGTAGACCACCAGATTGACCACCAGTTCGTGGTTAATTCCGGCGCGTTTCGCCAGACGTGTGGTTACCCAAAGGCCCGCCAGGAAAGCCAAAGCCACCAGGACGCCGTACGTGGGCAGGAAGAAGTCGCCGTATTGGAAGAGCTTGGGGAGCAACCTAAGCCCAAGATAGCACCCAAGCGGACCGCAAGAAAAGCATTAGTTGACCGCGCCCAGGCTCTGCGCCGGCAGCACCGCTGTGATGGGCGCGAGCGTGTCGGTTTTTGAAATGTGGGGAATCCAGGTAACACGCAAAGGCATACATGACGCCGGGAACTGACATAGGATCACCTGACATAGGATCACCGCGGCGCTTGGGGCTCTCCATGTTAAACTGACGGTGGAACTTCGCAGAGTGCGGCTAGGACGAATCATTCTCGCGTTATTGGCGCCGCTGGTCAGCTTCACGCCGGCATTGAAGGCGGATCTTGCGGCAACCGGCAACCCGGCCGCCGCTGACTCTCTGGCCAGCCTGTTGCGCGCCTCGGTTCCCATGGCGGCGGCTTTTGCGGTCGAGACCGGTCATTCGAACTCAAGTTCAGCGCCTCACGCTGCCGCTTCGAGCTTCACACCGCATGTCGTGATCCAAGCGCAGGCGGTCTGGGCCGCAGCCACCGAAGCGAGTCTCCGTCTCCTCGCCCGGCGCTACAACCGCGCTCAATTGCGCTGCTGAAGTCGCTCCCCTTCCCCGCGGCCCGTCGCCCCACAGCAGAATCACGATTAGACTGAAGGAGAGCAGCAAATGTTGGTAGCCTTTATCATCTTAGGCATTGTCGTTGCGGCCGTTGCCGCAGTCGTTTTCTACATGGGGCCAGAGACGTTCCTGGCCAAAGTCTTCGGCACCAAGCACGCGCGCGACGTGAAGGCGATGATGCCTCTGATCGCGGCCATCAATGAGTTAGAACCGCAGATGCAGGCGCTGAGCAACGAGGAATTGGCGGCGCAGACCGTAGCTTTCCGCGAGCAACTGGCGCAAGGAGCGACGCTCGACGACCTGCTGGTGCCGGCTTTCGCGGCAGTGCGCGAGGCGGGACGCCGTTATGTCAACATGCGGCACTTCGATGTGCAGTTGATCGGCGGCATCGTGCTCCATCGCGGCAAAATTGCCGAGATGAAAACCGGCGAGGGTAAGACGCTGGTGGCGACACTCCCCGTATATCTCAATGCGCTCGCCGGAAAAGGCGTGCATGTGGTGACGGTTAATGACTATCTCGCGAAGCGAGATTCAGAGTGGATGGGCCGCATCTATAAAGGTCTGGGTATGACGGTGGGCGTGATCGTACATGACCTCAGCGACCAGGAACGCTACGAAAATTACCGCTGCGACATCACTTACGGCACCAACAACGAATACGGCTTCGATTACCTGCGCGACAACATGAAGTTCCGCAAGTCGGATTGCGTGCAGCGGGAGCACTTCTTCGGGATCGTCGATGAAGTGGACTCCATCCTCATTGACGAAGCGCGCACGCCGCTGATTATCTCCGGGCCCAGCGAAGAATCGACCGACAAGTATTACCGCATCAACCGGATCATCCCCAATTTAGTGCGTGGCGAAGTAATCGAAGGCAAAGAACCCGGCCAGAAGTGGACCACCGGCGATTACACGGTAGAAGAGAAAACCCGCACCGTGGCGTTAACTGAAGAAGGCGTCCTGAAGGTGGAGCGCTTGCTCAACCTGAGCAACCTGTACGATGCCACCAACATGGAAATGAATCATCACGTGCAGCAGGCGCTGAAGGCGCACGTGGTGTTCCAGCGCGATCGCGATTATCTGGTGAAGGACGACGAAGTTATCATCGTTGACGAGTTCACGGGACGCATGATGCCAGGCCGCCGCTGGTCCGATGGACTGCATCAGGCCGTTGAAGCCAAGGAAGGCGTCAAGATCCAGCGCGAGAATCAGACGCTGGCCACGATCACGTTTCAGAACTACTTCCGCATGTATAAAAAGCTGGCGGGCATGACCGGAACGGCCGATACGGAAGCGGCCGAGTTCGACAAAATCTATAAACTCGAAGTCACGCAAATTCCCACCAATAAGCCGCTACTCCGCAAAGAAATGCAGGACGTGGTGTATCGCACCGAAGACGAAAAATTCCGCAATGCCGCGAAAGAAATCGAGGAATTGCATAAGAAAGGCCAGCCGGTGCTGGTGGGCACGGTTTCTGTCGAAAAATCCGAGCGCCTCTCGGGAATCTTGAAGAAGATGGGCGTCCGCCACGAAGTGCTGAACGCCAAGAATCACGAGCGAGAAGCTTCGATCGTCGCCCAGGCGGGCCGCAAAGGCGCCGTGGTGGTTTCGACTAACATGGCTGGACGCGGCACCGACATTCTGCTCGGCGGCAATGCCGACTTCCTCACTCGCGAACGGCTGCGCAAGGAAAATAAGGATCCCGACGCCGTCTACAACGAAAATCGCCCGGAATGGGACGCGGTCTTCAGCCAGATTCAGGCGCAGATTCAGAAAGAACACGATGAGGTGGTGGAACTCGGCGGCCTGCACATTCTAGGCACGGAGCGCCACGAATCCCGCCGCATCGACAACCAGCTCCGCGGCCGCGCGGGACGCCAGGGCGACCCCGGCAGCGCACGCTTCTATCTCTCCCTGCAAGACGATTTGATGCGCATCTTCGGCGGGCATCGCATCCAGAATCTGATGCTCAAGCTGGGGATGGAAGAAGACGTGCCGATTGAAAGCGGGTTGATCACCAAACGCATCGCCGCCGCGCAAAAGGCTGTCGAAGCCCAGCACTTTGCCTCGCGCAAACACGTGCTGGAGTACGACGACGTCATGAACAAGCAGCGGCAGGCGGTTTACAGCATGCGCAATAAGCTGCTGGATGGCGAAGACCAGAAGCCGCATGTTCTCGAAATTATCGAAGGTGTGGTGGCTGGATTCATCGACCTGCGCTGCCCGGAAAAAGCGCACCCGTCGACCTACGATTGGATCAGCCTGGAGTCTGACATCCTCACTCAGTTCGGCGCGAAGATCCATACCCAGGAATTGCAACAGCTGGACCGCCGCGAAATTGAATCCGCGATCCACGATCAGCTACTGAAGCGCTACGCCGAGAAAGAAGAGCTGATCGGACCCGAGCTCATGCGCGAAATGGAACGCGTGATCATGCTGAACGTCATCGACAACCAGTGGAAAGACCACCTGCTGTCGATGGATCACCTGAAAGAAGGCATCGGCATGCGGGCCTACGGGCAGAAGGACCCGCTGATCGAATACAAAAAAGAATCCTTCGTTCTGTTCCAGGACATGATGGACCGCATTGAAGACGAAGCCGTGCGCTTCCTGTTCTTCATGCAGCGCAGCGATGGCGACGGCCACGGCGCTCCCGGCGCTGTGCCCAACGTGCCGCATCCCGAGTTGTGGGAAGACGAAGAGGATGAGATGGAGGGCGAGCCTGAACCGGCCGCGGTCGGCGTCGGCAGCGAAGACCACCGCCGCGCGCAGCAAGCGGCGCAAACTTCCGTAATGGATTTGACACGCACCATCCAGCGCAAAAAGGAAAAGGAACTTGCCGCACTGCAATTCGCCGGCGGCGATTCGACGACGACGCAAAAGCCGGTGATCGCGAAAGACAAAGGCGTCGGACGCAACGACCCTTGCCCCTGCGGAAGCGGGAAGAAGTACAAGAAATGTCACGGAGCCTGAACCCGGTCATCGCCGCCGCTTTTGTGTTGTGCGCCGCCGCTGGGAAAGCGGCAATTTTTCCGGACCAGATCGGGCCATTCCAAAAGTCCGCGCCGAAAACCATCGGCATCCCCGACCAGCCGCTCTACGACGAATATGGCTTGGAAGAAACCGCGGCCGCCGAGTTCACGGCTCCCGATAAGCGGCACTTTTCTGCGGTCGGCTGGCGTCTGCATGACTCGACCGGCGCTTTGGCCCTGTTCCAGTTCCACCGCCCTCCCGGCGCCGCGGCAGCCGATTTCGCGCCCCTGGCTGTACGAACCTCGGACGGCATCGTTTTCGCTTTCGGGAACTACGTATTCCAGTTCACCGGGGACTATCCCGACCCAACCGCGCTGACCACGTTCTACGCGCAACTGCCAAAATTGGAAAACTCTCCGCTGCCCGCTCTGTCCACGTTTCTGCCCAAGGAGGGTCTGATCGCCAATTCCGAGCGCTACATTTTGGGGCCGGTGTCCCTAGAGCGCGTGGAGCCCTCCATTCCCCCGTCCGCAGCCGGTTTTCGCATGGGCGCCGAGGCCCAATTCGGCAAGTACGACACTCCCAAAGGCCCCCTAGACCTAATCATTTTCAATTACCCCACCCCGTCGATGGCCCGCGAACAGGCTGTG
>JALYIB010000107.1 GCA_030775965.1 Acidobacteriota bacterium
GATCGAGCGCGAGCGTACGATGATGCCGCGCACCAGGCCCAGGTTGTGGGTGATGCGGTAACCGTCGAGCGTGAAAGCAGTGGTGACGAAGTCGTGAGTCATTAGCGTGCGGCCGGGAGGGCGAAGGGGACGTGGCGATCGGCGTTGAGTTTTCTGGAGAAATCGCGGTCGACCTGGTCCATGCTCACTTGATTGGGGACGCTTTGCAGGGTGACGTAGTGGAGCGTCGCGCCGTCGACCCAATAGGCGATCACCGGGAGAATGGTGCGGTCGTTCATAGCGATCAGGAAGACAGTGGGTTGATCGTCGGCTAAAGCAGATCCGGGCGGGACTAAAACGGTTCCGTGCTCGGGTAGCGGAACGTTTGTGTAGTCGCGAAACTGCGGGTGAACGGGTTCGGTCTGGAAATTCTGATTGACGATGACGGGGGGAGTGGGGGCGTCGGGCGGCGCGGGAGGCTCGGGCGCGTAGGGAGGGGCATAGCCGCCGGGATAGAAGTTATCGAAACCGTATCCGTATCCGTAAATCGGATAGGGGACGTAGACGGCGGCGCCCCCGAAGGAGCGGCGGCCGCGGGTAAAGGACGATCCGATGCTGGGGCGGGACGCGGGCGACGGGGGACGCAGGGTTGCGGGCGAGGGGACGCCGGGGTGTAAAACATTTCCGTAGGATCCCGTGGCGCCGTGTTGTTGGCCGAGGGCTGCCGTGCCCAGTGTGAAAATGGCGAATAGCGCGAGGCGCATGGCAATCCCCTCCTAACTGATTATAGGACGTGAATTGTGGGGCGTCGCTACAGGCCGCCAACACTATCAGGCCGCCAACACTAACAGGCGGCCACGAGGCGTTGCTTGAGGGTGGATTGGGTTTCGGCCGACAGCTTGGAGCCCTGCTGCGCCACGTAGAACACATCGATGGCGCGGTTGCCTTTGGTATCGATCAGCACCACGTCGATATTGCACGCGGCCGAGGAAAACGCCGTAGCCAGACTATAAAGCAGCCCGGGCCGGTCTTCGGCGATGATCTCGACCAAAGTAGCGGTGGCGCAAGCTTCGGAGTCGAATTCGACACTGGGCGGTGCGACGGTGCGCTTGGAGTCCGGCTGCGGCCGGTTCTTTAGCAGCATCTTGACATCGGTTTTGCCGGTGGCCACTTTGCGAATCAAATCCAGCAGCCGGTCGCTCTCCGAGGGATTCAATTCCAGCGTGCGCCGCGGATCGCCAAAAACAAACGTGTCCAGAATCAGCCCGCGGGCATTCGAAAACGCCTCGGCTTTGAGAATATCCAGACCGAAGCTGGAGAAGGCCCCGGCCAGTGAAGCAAACAGAAACGGCATGTCGCGGGCGACAATCGTGGCGCGCCATACTCCTTCCGTATGTTCCAGGTTCACGGCAACCCCGGTCGGCCGGCTCAGTTCGTAGAGCTTTACGTGACTCAAGATCTCCGCAGCCGTGTGCGTCCGCAGATAGCGCACCGGGAAGCCCTTCAGGAAATCCGCGCGCGCCGCCAGATTCGCGGGAACTTCCTGGATGCGGTCCGTCTCCAGCTCTCGCGTCAGCTCATGCTGCGCCACGCGGTACACCCGCCACAGTTGTTCCAGCCGCCAGGGTGTCATCGCGCCGGGGTTTACGCCGGAAATGTCTGCGTACGTAAGCACCGCCAGCATCTTCAAGCGTTCGATGGTGCCCACGCGATCGGCCAGCGCGCGCGCCGTGGCCGGGTCGCTCAAATCGCGGCCCGTCATTACTTCCGACAGCGCCAGGTGATGCAGCACCAGGAATCCTACGGTGTCCTGCTCTTCCTGGGGAACCTGCATGCGCTGCATGGCGGTCTTTGCCCACTCCAGGGACACCTCCGAATGGCGCCCCGTGAAGGCGCCCTTGCCGACGTCGTGATAGAGCAGTGCGAACAGCAGCACGGCAGGATCGTCGATCTCCGAGAGCAGCCCCGCGAAATGCCGCGCCGCCGGATCTTGCGTAGTGCGCAGCGCCTCCAGCCGTTCGATGCACACTAACGTGTGTTCGTCCACCGTATAGCGATGATAGAAATCGCGCACCACCAGGCTCACCACGCTTTCCCATTCCGGGAACAGCGCCTGCATCAAGCCGGTGTTTTGCAGAACCCGCAACGCCAGGGCCGCGTGCGGCAGCGCCAGAATCGTTTTAAGCGAGCGCCACAGCGGCCGCGGAGTCTCACACCAGCTCCGAAAAGGCTCGTGAACCGCTTCCAGCCGCCGTTCGGTTTCCGCCGCCAAGGGAACCCCGTGCCGGGCCACGAATTCAAGCAGCCGCAGAACCATCTCCGGGTCTCCCGGCAAGCGCCCCGGAGTGCGCAGGAACACGCGTTCGCGCGACACGGTGAAATCTGAGTTCGACACCCGCGAGCGCAAATCGCGAAACGTGCTGAACAGGGAACTGTCGGTCTTTTCGTAAACGTCCAGCGTGCGTTGCGTCTCGCGGAACACTCTACGGGCATGGTTGAAGTATTCGCGCATCCACAGCGTCGGCGTCTTCACGGCGGAAAACGGCTGCTGCACAATCATCTCCTGGGCTTCGAAATTCAGCACGTTGCGGTCGCGTCCGGCTTCAAAATGCAGGAAGCAGCGCAGGGAGGAAAGAAACGCCGTGGCCTCCTGGAGCGAGGTCTCCGGCCGCAGCTCCGGACGCAGCCCTGAAATCCAGTGGATGAAATGCAGATCGCGCAATCCGCCGGGCGTTTCTTTGACGTCCGGTTCCAGGTGGAACAGCGTGTCCTGATACTTGCCGTGGCGCGAGCGAGTCAACTGGCACAGATGCCGCGCCAGCCGGTGCCCTTGCTTGGTGAGAAATAGCGGCAGGCGCGTTTCAAGACGCGTATGGACCTGCTCATCGCCGCTCAGCAAACGCCGGTCGATCAAGCTGACGTTCAACTCCGGATTTGCGTCGTGGACTTCCGTGCAATCGTTCACCGTGCGCACCGAATGGCTGAGCCGCAGCCCCGCGTCCCACAACAGGCGCATGAATTCGGAGAGCGGTTCCTTGATGGCCCCCGCCAGCGATTCATTGTCCAGCAGGATCATGATGTCGATGTCGGAATACGGGAACAATTCCCGGCGCCCGTAGCCGCCCACCGCCAGCATCGCCACGCCATTCGGAAAAGCCGGCCGCAACGTCGCCTCGAACGCCTCGATCGCCATCTCGTCAATCACGGCAGTGAGCCGCGACTGCACCGCGGCGGCATCGCCCGCAACATAAAAATCCGCGCGAATTCCGCTCCATTCCTGGCTGGTTTGTAGTTTCTCCATGCTGCGACTGATTTCCACGCTGGCCATATCTATCCTAACAATCAGTAGCACGCAACCCCATGCAGGACCATGAAAAACTCTGTATGGAGTCAATTCAAATATTTGATATCCAATCCGGTTCAATCCTTAGCGGATCAGGCCCTATAAGGTCTATCCAAATTATTTATTAGCCAAGCTAGTGAGCCCGCCATTACAATCGGGTTATTCGCTTTCAGTCGGACGCAAGCCTCGCTGCTTGTAGCCCTATTTCAGCTTAAATTTTGGGAGGTTTCACTTGAAGAATACAAGACTATTTGCGGGCAGTTTTCTGTTGGCCATCGCGTCTGTGGCATTTGCACAGGATCAACCTGCGCCCGCTCCAGCGGCCCCAGCAGCACCGGCAGCACCGGCAGCGCTTTCCACACCTGCCATCACCGGCCCCCTATCGAATCTTCCTCCGGCCGTCTTCGACGCCGGTCCGTTCGGCAAAATTGCCGTGAACGGCGTTGTCAGCGGCCTGGGCTTACTGCAGAACAATCACATCCCCGGGGACGATAGCAAGCAAGCCGATCTGGCCAACGGCCAGGTCTTCATTCAAAAGGCCGACGGTTGGTTTCAGTTCTACGTGCAGGCCGGCGCTTACAACATTCCGGACTTGGGCGCGTCGTTTCTCAGCACCAAAGATACCATCAGCAGCCTATGGGGCCCCTTGCCCATTGCTTTTGTGAAGCTGCAGGCCGGCAAGAGCACCTCTTTTCAAGTGGGCTCTCTGCCCACGCTCATCGGCGCCGAGTACACGTTCAGCTTTGAAAATATGAACGTGGAGCGCGGCCTGCTGTGGAATCAGGAACCCGCCATCAGCCGCGGCATCCAGGTGAATCAGGCCATGGGCAAAGTCACCGCCTCGTTGAGCTTGAACGACGGTTTCTATTCCAACCGTTACTCCTGGCTGACCGGTTCTTTGGCGTACGCCAATGGGCCCCACGCATTGTCCTTCGTGGCCGGTGGAAACCTGAGCCAGACCAAGTTTCAGACCTTTGCCACACCCGTGCAAAACAACGGCAGCATCTACAACGTCATCTACACGTACACGAAAGGGCCGTGGATCGTTCAGCCTTACGTGCAGTACACCAACATCCCGACCAACGCGAAAATCGGTATTCTGAATGGCGCTTCAACCAAAGGCGGCGCGCTCTTGGCGAGTTAAGCCTTTAAGCACGGTTTCTCGCTCCCCATCCGCTGGGAATATCTAACC
>JALYIB010000108.1 GCA_030775965.1 Acidobacteriota bacterium
CGCCCACCGAAATCACCGAGCCGGTTTCGGCGACGTTGACCGCCTTCTCGTAGTTCTCGATTTCCTCGCGCAACAAGCGCGAGATTTCATCTGCCCGAATCTGAGCCATAATTCCTTTTTGATCGGAAAGCCTACTGGCTCCCCAGTTTTACCCGCAGCCGCTCTAGCTGACCGCGGACGCTGCCATCGTAAACGGTGGAACCCACTTTCGCCACCACGCCCCCGACCAGCGCCGGATCGGTGGAGTACCGCAGTCTGGTTTTCTTGCCCGCCAGCCGCGAGAGCTGGACTTGCAGAGCCGCGCGCTGCGCCTCCGGCAGGGCCTGCGCGCTGGCCACATCCGCTCGCACATAACCCAGACGCTGGTCGGCGAGATTCTCAAAAGCTTCGATGATCGATTTCAGTTGATGCACGCGCCGGTGGTCGATCACTACAAACAGAAAATTGCGTACCTGCGCGGATAGATTCAGGGGAGCGATCAGGCGCGCCATCACCGCCCGCTTACGCGAGGGCGTCACGGCCGGCGATGCCAGGGCGTTCTTTAACTCGTTGGACGAGGCGATCATCTCGTCGACGGCTTGCAATTGCGCCGTGATCGCAGCAGGATCGGCCTGCGCGGCGCTCGACGCATGCACGCCCCCTGTCACCACATCGGCGAGTGCCTTCGCGTAACGCGCTGCCACGACCGAGATCATTTAACCTTTGGACTCCCGCTCTAAATCCTGAATGAAGGCGTCAACCAAGCCTTGTTCCGCCTTCGCGTCCAGCCGTTCGCGCACGCGTTGCTCGGCCAGATCGAGCGACAGCTTGGCCGCGTAGCTCTTGAGTTCGCGGCGCGCGATTTTGCCCGACATTTCGATTTCCTGTTGTGCCTGGTGCTCCAGGCGCGCGATCTGCGCGGCCGTTTCCTGGCGGATGCGTTCGCCTTCCTGCTGCATCTCGGCTTTGGCTTCGACACGGAAGCGCTCGATGTCGGCGCCCAGGGTGGCGGTGCGTGCGGTCACGTCGGCGGCGCGTTTATCGGCGTCCTGTTTGATCGCGCGCGCTTCCGCAATGCCCTTCTGAATTTCCTCGGTGCGCGATTTGAACAGTGGCGGCAGAGTCTTCGCGATCAGATAACCCAGCCCCGCCACCAGCAGCACGAAGTTGGCCCACTTCCAACCCGCCGCGGGTTCGGGCATCGCTCCGCCTTCCTGCGCGCTCAAGCAGGCAGCGCCCGCCAGCAGCAACATCGCGATGGAAGAAATCCGCCTCATCACGCTCTCCCGGCCAGCATGGCAGTGGCGATCTGATCCGCGAGCGCTCCCGCGGATGCGGTTAAACCTTCACGCGCCGCAGCGATCTCAGCGGTCATTTGTTCCTTGGCCCCTTGGACGGTGCGCCCCGTGCGCTCGCGCGCGCTGTCCACCTGGCTCGCTTGATCCGCCAGCCAGTTCTTGCGGGTCTCCTCCTGCTCGCGATACACTTCCGCGCGAGCCTCCCGCATCCTCGCTTCGTATTCGTGAACCTTGCGCTCGGCGTCCTTGAGACTCTTCTGCGCGGCGTGGCGCGTGCCCGCCGTCAGTTCCTCGCGCTGCTTCAGCAGCCGATTGAGCGGCCCAAACAGCATCCCCTTTAAATAGAAATAAAGGAAAAGCAGCAGGACAACGGTTGGGATAGATTTCAGCAGTATCCCAGCGAGTGGGTGCAGAGTCTGTTCCATCAGATTGTTTGGTAAGGGAACGGAACTAACTTCAGAAAGACGTTTACGACGACGTCGCCCGAAAAATTACGGTAACACAGGAATCGAGTGCGGGTCAACTTTGTGCGCCTTAGAGCCACCCGTCTCCGCGAAGTTCATCGTCCTTGTGACCCTCCCGCGGCCAGTGGGGCATAGGGTCTGCCCCGCTTAAGAGCCGCTGATTCAATAAAAAAAATAGAGCCGGGAACGCACCCGGCTCCATTGAAGCATTAAGAACTATTAATACTTAGTGACGGTCTTCGCGGAAGTCGCGGCGGTCACGGTCGCGATCCCATCTGTGATCGTGTTCAAAGCGTCCGCGGGGCCCGTCCCAATATCCCCCGTAGAACATGGCGCCGTCGTGGCGCGGCCCCACCCAATGTGCGCCCTCGTAGGGCGGACGAGTCCAATACCCCTCATGCCAGCGGTAGCGGCCTCCATCCGCATACCAGTAACCGTCTACCCAGAAGAAGCCCGGTCCGGGAGCCACGGGGCGAACGCGTACCACGCGCGGGGCGGGGGGCGGCCCGATGCGAATCCCGAGAGAGACCTGACCAAATCCAAGCCCCGCCGTTAACAGCATAGCTGCAAGTAGTTTTTTCATTTTTTCTTCTCCTCTTTTAATTTGCCCTGCACGTCTACTGACACTCAATGCATTTCTGAAACCAAAAAGTAAATCATTGTAAACACATCGAGCAAAATATGGCCGCCCGGAAATTTCTACAGGGCGGCCCGATTCACAAGACCTGTTCCAATTACCGGCGGAAGCCAGCGTGTCCGCCTGCGAAGGCCCGTCCACCGACGAAGGCACGTGTTCCTACGAAAGCGCGTCCGCCGACGAAGCCGCGCGGGCCTACGAAGGGTCGTCCGAAACCATAGCCATAGCGGGGTCCCCAGAATCCGTTGACCCAAACGCCGTAAGGATTATAGTAGCCAGGCGACCACACATAGCTTGGATACAGTGGCGCGTAAACCACCGGCGGTGGCGGAGGGGCATAATAGGCAGGGCCCACGCCAATCCCAATTCCGATGCGTTGCGCGTTAGCGGTACCGGCGCTGAAGAACAATCCCGCAAACATGAAAGCGCCTGCTAAAAAGCCCGTTGCGATCCGACTCTTTTTCATGAGCTGCCTCCCTTTCACGTTTCTCGGAAATGCAACTCGTGTGCCACTGTTAAACAGCTGAAAACAAGTAATCTGTAAGTTTTAGCGATGGCTGACTGCAACCGTCCGTGGTGGTTTTCGGCCAGCGCCTTTGCAGGCTTTCAAGGAGCGGTGCCGGCGTCGGCGGGCTGCGAGCTGAGGATCTTCACGCGGGCAATGCGGTTGCGATCCATGGACTCGACAAGGAAGGTGCGACCGGCGTGAACCACGGACTCGCCCGTCACCGGGATGTAGCCGAACTGATGCAGCAGAAATCCGGCGAGCGTTTCGAAGCCCGCGTCGCCGGGGAGTTCGATGCCGTATTGCGAACTCAAATCGCGGATGCTGGTGCTGCCGTCGAGTTCGACGATGGGCGCTCCCGCCACCGGCGGCGCGGGACGCACGTCATGCTCATCGGCAATCTCGCCGAAGACCTGCTCAAGCACATCCTCGAGCGTAACCAAACCGGTGAAGGTACCGAACTCATCGACGACCATGGCCAGATGCGTGTGCTGGCTGCGAAACTCATCGATCAACTGGTGCAGAGGCTTGGTCTCCGGCACCACCAGCGGCTTGCGCAGATACGGGCGCAGACGGAAGGGCCGCGGAATCTGGCGGCGATCCGTCGCGGCCTTGCGCTCCTGCCAG
>JALYIB010000109.1 GCA_030775965.1 Acidobacteriota bacterium
CTTGGTTGAAGCCGCCTGCTGCGTGGTCGAGAGCTCGCGCGCGGTGGCACGCAATTGCTGGGTCAGGCGCGATAAGTCATCGGCCACTTGCTGGCGATCGTTGACCATCTTGTCGATTTCGCGTGCGGAAGGATTGTTGGGCTGTTTGCCAGTGGTGCGGGCTGCATTCTGCCGCGCTACCAAGTCGCGCACATGATCGGCTTGCTGTTTCTGTTGAGCCGCCAATTGATCGGCGGTTTGAGCCAGGGAGTTGAGACGTCCGGCAGCATCCTGCTGCTGGGTGTGGCCGAGCAGGTCTGTAGCTTCGCGCAAGCGTTGGGCGGCGCGGCGGGAGTCGGCTGCGCTGGTGCTCTGTGAGGCGGCGCGGCGCATGTCTTCGTTGGCTTGGCGCAGACGGTCGAGTGCCTGTTGAGCGGCCTGCTGGTTACCACCACCGGCTTGAGCGTTATTCGCCTGCGAGCCGCTTTGTCCGCTCTGCCCACCCGCTTGTCCGGAAGCTGCACTTTTTTGGCCGCTTGGAGGGCCCTGTTGTCCTGGCTGGCCTTGCTGTTGCTCCATCTGGCGCTGGAGCTGTTCCGCCTCGCGCTGCAACATCTCTTGCTGCCACTTTTGTTCGGCGGTTTGGGCGCCATTGCGCTGCTGCTGGGCGAGATCCTCTTCGCGCCTAGCGAGTTCGTCGAGCTTCTTCAGGGCGTCGTCGATTTCCTGCGCTCGTTGTTCAGCGGTAGTCGCCGGAGGCTGCCGGGTTTCGTATTGATTTTTCTCGGTGTCGAGTTCGAGATCGAAAAGGCTCGCTAGATCGCGCGCTGCTCCGCCACCACCGCCGCCTCCGCCCCCGGCTGCTCCAAACGCAATTTGAATTTGCCGGAACGTCGCTTCGGCGCGGAGCAGGAATTGCAGAGCTTTCTGCTCGTTGGGAATCGCCTCTTTCCACTTCTGCTGCTGCAATTGCTGCGCGGCCGGCTCCATCGAAGCGGAGGCGGCCAGCATATCTTTCTGGAAATCGCTGATGGCCTGCACTTCGCTGGTCAGCTCGCGCGCTTCCAGGCGCCCGGAAAGCGTGACCGCTTGATCGTGCAAAGTGGATTGCGACTGATAGAGTAGCTTGGCAATGCCGGTAGCCTGCTGCTGCGTCGCGTGCTTGTCGCCCTGCTGCTTGAAAGTGGCCGCGATGATTTCTTTCTCGCGCTGCGAGATTTGCTCAGAGGGATCGGCACCACCTCCACCTCCGCCGCCGCCTCCACCCGACTGCTGCGATTGCGAGAACTCGCGCTCAAACGGCTCGGCCTGGATAAACACCATGTCGGTGTGCGCTTCGGCGTTGCCGTCCTTGGCGGTGGCGTAAACACTGACCAGATCTCCGGGGACGAGTTTGAACGTTTCGAGCGCAAGCGTGGTCGAGCCGTCGGCTTGTTTGGCGCCTTTTTGCCGGAGCAAATCCACGGTAGTCTCAGGGCCGCCGTTCACCGAATAGTGCAGAGCTAGGCCATGGAGTCCATATTCGCCGGCAGCTTTGGCGGCCAGGGTCACCTCTTCAATGGGACTGGCGCGATAGTCGCCGCGGCTGGGACGCGTCATCGAAATTTGCGGTGGGTCGGCTTTGCGGGCTTCGATGAAAAAATCCTCACTGATGCGAACCGGCTGTCCTTGGTCGACGCCGGCGATGTGATAAACGCCGTCGCGATCCATCTTGACGGTGCCGCGATAGACGTTATTCTGGCCGCCGCTGAGCTGGATTTGTTGTCCGCTGTCGAGCTGCAGTTGGCTGCCCGGGAGAGGCCGGTCGGTCGAAACATCCAATTCAGCCTCGGTTCCAATAACGGCGCGCAGGTCGCCGCCGCGCTCTTCGATGTCGGACGGCATGCCGGTCCACTTCGGGTAATGATACGTGACGCGAATCTGCTTCACAGAGGGTAGATCGGAGACGCGAATGTTGAAGTGCTTAGAAGTCATCGCTCCGGCGGTGACGTAGTATTCGACATTCTCCGGCAGCCCGGCAAAAAGAAATTGATAGCCGCCCGCGAAACTGCCAGCGGCCTGAGCCTGCATGGCAATCTCTTCCCACTTGGAGGAGCTTTGAAAGCGCGCATACAATTTCACGCTCGGCGAGTTCAATCCGATGGGGAGTGCCGAAATCAATTGATCGGCGTGGCGGCGTACGACGGCGTCGCCGGGAGTCATGCGCAGATCGTAGAGAGCGGGCTTGCCGGAGTGCGGACCGGTCCACAGCAGCGACGCGCCATAGCCAAGAAACCCGGGCCCGGCGGCGATGATCCAGACCAGAATCACGACGGCAGCGACCGCCGTCCCCAGTGAGAATTGAAGGCGCCGATCCGTTACCAGAAGCTTAGGTTCAGCCGACTGCGCGACATTCAGGGTGTCCGCGGCCAATAACTCGATAAAGGGATCTTGGCCGTCTCGCTCATCGAAGGTGGTAAGCCGCTGTTCGAATTGCGGGAAAACGCTTTCGGCGGTTCCAACGGTGCGGCGGCGGGTGAGGCGTCGCAAGGGCAGCGCCAATCCGGCGGCCGCGGCGACGGCCAGGATCAGGATCAATCCGAAGCGAGCGGCGGTCACGCTGCCGTGCGAAAACGCGAGCGCATTGGCGATGGTGACCAGCACCAACGTCGCGACCAAAGCGCTGCCAGTGAAAATGGCCAAACCGCGCAGCCAGGTGTTCCAGCGCAGACGCTCTTCTAGTTGCGCAATGTATGCGTGAAGTTGTTCGCGGAGACTCATGGAACCTCCAACGGCGTGACCACTTTAACATCTAAAGCATATCGCACTGGCGGAAGCGGCCGACTTAGCAACTTAGCAACTTAGCAATGGATGCGTGGCCCCCGCTATACGGAAGGCCGAGCTTCGCAGCAATCGCTATTGGGATTTCCGCAAACCGTCTTCCTCGCTTTGCGTGCCCAGATAACGGCTGGCCAGTAGGGATTCGGCAACGGCGGCGGCGAGCACGAAAAGCATCACGTACCACCACAGGCTTTGCGGAGTCTTGTGGGACGTTGACTGGCTCGGCGCCGAAGCGTCTTGCGAAGAAGCATCGCCCTTACCTTGCCACAGAGCCAAGACATCTTCGGGTATGACGTCGAGGTTTGATTCCTTCGGGTCGGGGTTAACGGCGACTTCGTTTTGCCGCCCGTTGGCGAGGCGGAGCTGGTAGTAGCCGGCCTCTGTGAGTTGAAACGATTGCGCGGAAGCGGCCTGACCCAAGGTGAGCGGGCGCTTGCCTGCGGGGTCGGTGATTTCGACGCCTTGGGCTTGTTCCTTGGCGTTGCGCAGTTCGAGGAAGGCGTCGACCGGGCGCGCACCGCCTTGGCGTTCGCTGCCGGCGAGGTAGCGCGCCGTCTGCTCGATGAAGGGGACGAAGGCGGGGGCCAGCGGGAAATCGTTGGTGAGGTTGTCGAGTCCGGAGGTGAGCAGCAACACGCGGCCTTCGCCGATGCGTTTTTCGAGAAGGAGCGGCGTCTGATCGCCCAAGCGAACGATTACGCGAGAGTCGCCGGGCTCGACATCTAGAGCGTAGAAGAACTTTACACCCGGCCAGCCGTTGGCCTTGCCGACGGCGGGATAGGAGGAGTCACTCGAGCCGACCGCCATGTAGCGATCGGGAACGCGGCTGTAATCGCGCGTCTGGATGATGTGGGCGCCGAAAATCGGAATTTGCGAGCGGGCGCCGGCGGCGGTACCCGCGGCGATGAACAGACTGCCGCCGGCGCGGACATATTGAATGAGCGAATTTTCCAGCAGCGAAGGCAGGGAATTGAGATCGGAGAGAATGATGAAGGCGTAGTTGGACGGTAGACGGTCGGCCGCCTCGTTGACGGCGATCGATTCGAGCACGAAAGCCGATTGCGCGGCGGCGGAGAGCGCGGCGCCGACGTAGAGCGGCGAACGATTGTTACCGTAGCTGTGAATCAGCAAAACTTTTTGGGGGTCTGAACGTTCGACGGCGAAGCGGCGCACATCGTCGGCAGCGAAACCGTCGGCGGAGTCGATGGTGACTTCGCAGCGGCTGAAACCGTAGGGCACTTCGAGCGCGGGGAAGTCCACGGTGGCGCGTCCGTTGGCGGGGACTGCGACGGTTTTGGTAGCCGTGGCCTTGCCGTTCACGATGAGCGACACGTTGCGTTGCGCGGCCGCAGTACCGTAACCGGCAATCACGGCTTGCACGTGAACTGGTTTGGCATCCTTGCCCCACACTTGGCCGGGGGCGTCCACCGATTCGACGGTCCAGTTGGGTTGCGCTTTAACGACCACCGCATGCGTCACCACTTTTACATTGGCGGGCAGCGCCATGTCGGAGAAAGTGGCGGCCAAGTCTCCGCGCTGCATATCGCTAAATACGTGAAGCTCAATGGGGGTGTGGACGGCCTCGGCAGTGGCTCGTACGGCGCGCGCCAGCTCGCCGAAAGTGCCGTGGCCGTCGCCGGGTTGGATGGACTGCACGGCGGCGCGCAACGCGGATTGGTCATCGACAGGTTGCGTCATCAATCGCAGTTGGGAGCCGAAGGCGGCCACTTGCGCGCGCGCGGAACCTTTTCCGGCCAACACAGCTATGGCGGCATCTTTGGCGTCGGCTAACCGAGTTCCGGCACGCATGCTAAAAGAGTTGTCGATTACGAGAAGCAGCAGACGGTTGCTGGCCAGTGCGGCGGCGTCGCGATCGATGAAGGGATTGGCGAAGGCGAGAATCAGACATAGTAGCAACAGGACACGGAGCGAGAGCAACAAGATGTGATCGAGCCGCCGATGCTTGGTCGAACTGACTACTCGCGATTCGTAGAGCATCAATGACGGTACGGGCTTGGGCGGCCGGTTATGTTTTTTCAGCAAATGCAGATAGAGAGGAAGCGCGACCCCGGCTAACGCGGCGAGGAACCAGGGGGCGAAGAGTCCCATTTAGACGATTCCCCATTTGCGCCGCAGCCACCATTCGGAAAAGCGCAGAAGCAGGAGCACAAGAAAGACCAGCGGTAGATTCCATAGTTCCTTGGTCTCGCGCATCGTCACGCCCGCCTCTGAAAAAGGAATACTGCCGGCGAGTTTGCCAAGGTCGGCGGGCTTCCAATATTGTCCGCCGGTTTGGGTGGCGAGGCGTTCCAGCAGATCGCGATTCTGTTCGGTGTGGAAATTTTCGGCCACCCCATCCATCCGCTGAAAAGTGATGACGTCTCGGCCTAATTCTTTAACGGCGCCGGTGCTGGCGCCGGCGCGTTGCGCGGTGACTTCGGTCAAGTAAGCGCCGGTCTTGGGAGCGGACCACGTGGTTTGGAACTGACCGGGATTGTCGGGGACCGGTGTCATATCTACCAGCGCGCTGACTCCACTGGGTCCCAAAATATGGGCTTCGACTTTGGCATCGGGCGCGGGATTGTACTGGGGATCGCGAACGTCCGCGGTTATCGTCACTACGCCGTTGTCGAGCAGCATTTGCGCGGGGACGGATGCGGCTACGTGGCCCGGAGTATCGGAAGCGACCCATCGCAGGAGCTGCTGCCAGAACAGATCGTGCGCCGTGTCGCCGAGCGGGGAACTCATCTGCCAGCGCCAACTACCTCCGGTGGCCATGATGGCGGTGCGGCCGCGGCCGAAGTTTTCCGTGATCAACAAGGGCAGCTTGCGGCCTTCGGGCGTAATCATCTTGGCGAGAACGGCGGCACCGGGCTTGGGAGTACCGGGGTCTTCGTAATCCATCAGATAAGGCAACTGCTTCCACTTGGCGGCGTTGGCGGCGGGATCGTCTACCAGCCGGGTAACGATGTTATCGACGCCCGCGGGGGCTAGCTCGGCGGTGGTGTGGGCGATGCCGTTCTTGGGATCGGCCTCGCGATGGAAAGCGCCGGCTTGGGAGGGCAGCGTGGTAGGGAACAGGTCGGGGAGCTTCGAGGCGTTCCATCCGCCATCCGCCATTGCAAACTGACCTCCGAGCAGCAGTAGACCGCCGCCGCGGCGATCGACGAATTCGCGGATTAATTCCTGCTGCGCGGGATTGAAATAGCCGGCTTCGACTGAGCCGATGATTAAGCCCTGGTAGGCGAACAAATCCTCCGGCCGCGATGGGAAGCCGCTGGCTAATTCTTTGGGATCGGCGATGCCCTGGCGGTAGATCTTGTTTTCGCTGGTGCGGACCATGGAGACGATTTGCACCATGCGGTCGTCCTCTTCGGCTTGGCGGATGAATTTGTATTCCCAGCGCGGCTCACCTTCTATATATAAGATGCGGCGCGGCTCGGAGCTGACATTCACTACACGGGTGAGGGCATTGTTCGCTGTATTCTCTTCGCCCGCTAATGGAGCAGCGGCGATTTGCAGGGTGCGTGCGCCGGCGCCGCCGATATCGAACATCAAAGTCTCGGTTTGCAGGTTGCCGTCGGCTCCCAAGGTGAACGCGCGGGCTGCCAGGGCCTTGGCCTGGCCGGCACTGATGTCGCGAACCGTCAGATTGATTTTGGTGCCGGCATAGCCGCGTTGATGAAACGTGATCTTGGCGGCGAGACGCGAGCCAGCCAACGCGCGGGGCGCAACGCTAACGTCGTCGAGTTCCACGTCGTGGGCGGCATGCTCGCGTCCGAAGCCGACGGTATGGACAGGAATGTGGCGGGCGCGCAGTGCGTTGATGGTGCCGGTGCTAACGCCGCCGGCGTTGTCGTCACCATCGCTCAGCAGCACCACGGCGCCGATGGGCAAGTCGGACGTTTCCTCGCTCAACTGCCTGAGGCTGTCGCTGAGACGGGTCGAGGGCGCGTTGGGTTGCAGGCCGTTCAGGTTGTCGATGCGCGCCGGCACATCGTCGACGCGGTAAAGGCGGGTTTGAAAGGAACGGCTGAGGCTGTTCAGCACGCCATCTTGCAGCGCCTTGACGGCTTTGGCCTGGCGCGTGGAACCATCCTCTTTTATAGCCATGCTGCGGGAGTCGTCCACCAGCACGGCGATGATGTTTTGTTGCGGTTTCAACTCTGCAATGGTGATGGCCGGCTGCCACAGCAGCGCTAGCACCAACGCGGCCAATAGCGTCTCTAATCCCCAGATGACCCAGGCTCGCCAACTCCGCATCACGGGCGCGGCTTCCGCGAGGCGCGAGCGGATCAGCCACGCGAGACTCACGGCCGTGGCGAGGATCAGCACCGCCAATATCCACTCCGGCCAAGCCCCTAGCAGGACAAATTGGCCGCGTGCATACACGGAGCGCGGATATTTAAAGAAGAACTCGAACATGCGGCCGTGGGCTGCTTGCGGACTGTGGGAAAAGGGGCGCGCGGTCCATGTTTAGTGAGTCATCGAGTAAGTGATGTAGTTGAGGACGATGCGAAAAGCCAAGCCGGAAAACTTCTCCGGGTACTCCGGGCTGTCGGCCCATTCCCAGGCGTCGCCCAAATGCATGTTGTGGCAGATGGCCACCATGATGCGGCCGTGGTCGTTGCGGATGGCGCGCCACTTGGGCACGTAGCCGTCTTTTTCATAGGTGCGGCCGGTGTTGACGTAGACCTCACTGGGGATCTGAAATTTTTCGTCAATGTCGTAAAGGACGTGGTAGATCTCGTCGTTGTCCTTGAGATCCTCGACAGTTGCGTCGGGTAAAACCATGCGCATGCCTGCCATGAAATGTTCCCAGTCGTCGGTGCCGTGGAAGTCGTCCACCATCAGGAAGCCGCCCTTCATCAAGAAATCGTGCAGGCGTTTGGCTTCTTCTTTGGTGAAGGTCCAGTTGTTGACCGAGACGGCGTAGATCCAAGGATAGTCATAGACATGATCGCTCTCGAGATCGACCACGTTGAGGGCCGAGGGAGAGTGGATGTGGGTCAGGCGCCGCAGGGCGATCAGGCAATCGTTGTCGGCCTTGGGAAAATCGCGCGACCAGCCGCCGCGAAAGCCGCGAAACCCGAAGCTGCTCCCGTTGGCGTAGCCGGAATTGTACTGGAGGCGGCTCCAATAAAATTCCGAGGGCACGTTGACTCCGTTTGAGAAGGAGAACTGCCGGCCGCCGAATCGTTGTATCCCTCCGCCTTGCAGCGCAAACAACCCGACGCTGAGCGAAAGCAGGAGGAAGGCAGCCCACAGGAACCGCACCAGCTTCATAAATGATTACCTCGAATGATGCTTGCAGCATATCAGAAGCGCGAGAGCATCTCTAGCGGGAGGGGCTGCCGCGGGAGGGCTGTCGCGGCCCCGCACGATCACCGGAGACACAGGTAGATCTGTAGAGCCCAAAAACGCGAACGCCCCCTCCCACAATGTGGTGGGAGGGGGCTTCTTGTCGGCTAATTCGAGCAAGTGAGATTAACGGGTCAGCCGCGTCTCGGGGTGCTCTTGGTCATGGGGCTTGCGGCCGGGAAGCATCGGGGGATTCTGTCCCGGCTTAGCCGTCCTTTGCCCTGGACGGGTCTTTTCTCTCTGGTTCTTCTGGTCCTGCTTAGTTTTGGTGTTCATACGTGGAACACTCCTTTCATTTAAATAGATAACACATCAGTACACCAAGCTGCTGCGCGGTCATGTGCCGAGCAGGTTCAGATGGGACTTTCCAGGTCGTCCGGTGGGTTCGCTGGTTGACGCCGGTCTACGCCCGCTTGCGATCCGCGCGTCGCTTCCACGACCATCGGCGCAGATTGCGGACAGGGCCGCGGCAACCACGTCCCTATTTCCGAACTGGCGCCCTGCCGAATGCGCCAGAGGAAGCCGCTCAAAGGAATCGATATTCCCGCGGCAGGTCTGTGGGACATTAGCTTCTGCGACAGCGGAGATCGTGGATGCTGGCTCTAAGTTGAGATGGACGGTACGGTACCATGGTCGAAAGCTGGCGCATGCGAAGACGAGATTTTCTGAAAATTGCTGGTGGGGCGGCGGCAAGTGGCGGGCTGGTGGCGCAGCAACCGCAATCTTTTCTCGCGCCGGTGGATTCCGACGACGTGGCGAAAACCGATTTCACGCTTGAAATCGCGCCGGTAACGGTGGAGCTTGCGCCCAATCGCATCATCAGCACTGTGGGCTACAACGGTATTTCGCCAGGGCCGCGTCTACGCATGAAGGAGGGCGTGCCGGTCACGGTGAACGTGGTCAATAAAACCGACGTGCCGGAATTCGTGCACTTTCATGGACTGCTGATTCCCTCCGATGTGGACGGGTCAGAGGAAGAGGGGACGCCGGAGGTGCCTCCGCATGGGAGCCGCCGCTATCGGTTCACGCCGACGCCGGCGGGGACGCGTTGGTATCACACCCACACCATGTCGATGGACGATTTGCATCGCGGCAGCTTCACCGGCATGTTCGGCTTTCTGATCGTGGAAGGAGCGAATAATCCCGCGCGCTACGATCAGGAGCACTATCTGGCGCTGCGCGATTGGGAGCCGTATTTCACGAATCAAGCAATGGACAACGACGATCTGGACGCCACTGGCCCGCAACCGGAAAAGCCCAAGGTGTTGGATACGCGGCAGCCGGGGATGGAAGTAGCGGCCGACATTTTTTCCATCAACGACAAGGCTCTCGGCGCGGGCGAGCCCATCCGCGTGAAGCCCGGCGAGCGCGTGATGTTTCATTTTCTGAACGCCAGCGCGATCGAGATCCGCCACATCGCACTACCCGGCCATAAATTCAACGTGACGGCGCTCGACGGAAATCCTGTGCCCACGCCGGCCGCCATGGAGGTGTTGATGCTGGGCCCGGGAGAGCGCATTGATGCCTGGGTGGAGATGAATCAGCCGGGCGTGTGGATTCTAGGCGCGCCCGAAGACCCGGTGCGCGAGGGCGGCCTGGGCATCGTCATCGAGTACGCAAACCGGCGCGGCGCGCCACAATGGATGCCGCCGGGGAAACCTAATTGGGACTATACGGTCTTTGGCAGCACGCAGCCTTTGCAACCGGCGCCTAGCAGCAGCCTGGACATGGTCTTTGAAAAGGTTCCGCGGGGCGCCGGCAAATTTAACAGCTTCACGGTGAACGGGAAGTCTTATCCTCACGAGCAGGAGTTCGTGCTGAAACAAGGCACGCGCTACCGGCTGACGTTTCACAACCGCACCGACGACGCGCACCCGCTACACTTGCATCGCCACCAACTCGAGATCGCTGAAATCTATGGCAAGACTACCGCGGGAGTGATCAAGGATACTGTGGTGGTGCCGACCTACGGACGCGCGAGCGTGGACTTCACCGCCGACCAGCCGGGTCTTGCTTTGTTTCACTGTCACATCCAACAACACATGGATTATGGCTTCAAAGCGCTACTGCGTTACGCCTGAGCTAGTGGTTTGCGGCAAGCGAGCAAATCCAAGGCCCGCTTAAAGTCTGAATTTGGCGGCTTCATGTCCAGCCGAGAACAGATGTGCGCTGAAACGCGGGAACCCCCTCGCACGAGCGGGCGGTGTCGGCCGCCGCTCGCGCGGGTTCGTTCAACGAACTATGTACCCGGGGGAGGTCATTTTGTAAGAGCCGCGGAGGGCGATGGCGGCGCCTGTTGCGGTGCGGCGCGAACCGTCACCGTGAATTCCGGAAACGCCATTTTCTTCGGTTTGCCGTCCATGGCGATAAAAGCTTCATTCAGCTCGATGACATGCGCGCGAGTCAGAGCCAGCGAGTGCTCCTCCGGCTGGTAGGGCGTGCCGCGCGGATAATCGAGATACGGCGTGCGGGTCTGTTCGATGTGCGTGCCGAGGACATGGGCAATCGGCCGGTCACTGACAAAATCGGCCAGACGTTGCGCGCTGGCTTTGAAGGCCGCGAAGTCCTGTACGCCCAATCTGCCGGGGTAAAGGCTATCGCCTGTCATTAAGTTGCCGGTCAAACGATCGTAGAGCGCGATGCTGGCGTCGTTGTGGCCGGGAATCGGAATAATGTCGATGACACGATTTCCTAGATCGATTTTTCCCAGATCTGTTGGCCAGTTAGCGATGCCCGTTGCTTTCGAGATCTCGGTAGGGGTGGCCGCGATAAATTGCACGGCGGACATGGCTTGAAATTGCGGGTCAGCCGCTACGTGATCGCCGTGAGCGTGCGAGTGAATCACCACCAGCGAGACCGGCGCGTGATTCCTTCTCTTGGCCCACTTGGCCATCAGATCCATGATGACGGGAGCGGTGGGAAGGATGCTCTTGTCGGCCAGCGACGGCACCCCTGTATCTTCCAGCAGCGCCTTATTGTCGCCGAAAATGAGATACAAAAACGGCTTTTCGAAGTGCACGCAGCCGGATTGGCGCAGGATGTAAAAATCGGGATTGTATTCCTGCACCTGCCAATCTGGGACTTCCAGGCAATTGGGCCCGCCCGTCATCCAGTGTTCGGGCACCTGGCCGGCTTGCAAGCCCATCGTACTGCCCGCGCGTAAATCGGGAGGAGATTTCGTATTCGGTTTGCGCGGGTAAACGGAGGTTTCCGGCAAAATCACCGGATCGGATTTACCGGCCATTTTCTTGAACGCGTAATTCAGTTCCATAACATTGGCGCGCGTCAATTCGAGAGAATGCTCTTCCGGTTGCGGCAGGTGACGGCCATAGTCCAAATAGGGAACCTGGCTTTGTTCAATGTGCGTTCCGAGCACGTGTGCGATGGGACGATCCTTTACGAAATCCGCCAGACGCTGGGCGCTGGCTGTGTAGGTGGGGATTTGCGCCTCCGTCACGTAGAGCCGTCCGGGATAGAGACTATCGCCGGTCATCAGGTTGCCAGTGCGGCGATCGTATAGGGCGATACTCGCAACGTCGTGGCCCGGAATCGGAACCACGTCGACGATTCGTCCGCCGCCCAGATCGATTTGTCCCAGGTCAGTGGGCCAGTTCGCGATACCGGCAGCCTTTTGAATTTCCGGGGGCGCCGCGAGGACAAACTGCACTTCTGGCATGGCCTGAAATTCCTTGTCACCCGCGGTGTGGTCGCCATGGCTGTGCGAGTGAATCACAATTAAAGATACCGGCGCGTGATTTTTCTTCCGCACCCACTTCCCGATCAGATCCATAACAAACGGCGCCGTGTGAACCTGACCCGCGCCCGTGTCTTCGAGGAGGACTTTATCCTGCCCAAAGATCAGATACATGAACGGCTTCTCTTCATCGATGCAGCCGGTTTCTCGCAGAATGTAAAAATCATCGTTGTAGGCGTGCACCTGATAGTCCGGTGTGGTCAAACAATTGGAAGAACTGCTTTTCCACGTTGCTGGCAGCGTTCCGGTTTGCAGTCCCGCGCCGTCCGGCTCCGATGCCGAGACGCAAGTGGACAGGGCGAATACGCCCAGGATGATAAGGGTTCGCATGGTGATCCTCTCTATTTGCTGGTTACTATTTTGCCGGCAGCGGGTCCCGGCGATCGTTAAGCGAAGCTGCGTAGCAACATGAATTCGTTGGCGCAACAATACACCACTCCTTCGTCCGGCAGCCGGACCGAAGATGTTGGGTACGCAAACGTAGCGCTACAGCGGCCGCGAGGCCACCAGGAAGACTAGACAGGAAGGAACTCTTCGACAAAGAGGAGTTTAGGAGAGAATACCATGTCCGGCGCAGTGGTTCAATCCGTTGTTCAATCCGTTCATGCATAACCTGACGCACCAACCACCGCAGGCCTTCGTGCGCGAGCCAAAGAATTTTCGCAATCGTCGATGCGGTGAAGAATGCGGTTTCGGATCAGCAATGGAGGCGGCGAAAGGCTGGGCCGGGGCGGGCCGCCTTCGTGACGCAGACAGCTAGAGGCGCACATAGATTTAGAGGGAAGCAGACGACCGTGAAACGACCGTGTTGCCTGATGTATACTTGGTCAAATCCCAAAACTGTAGCTCCGGATTGTCGGACGCCTCCAAGAGGCGCCGCTGAGAGCAAGAAACACGCCAAGAAGCGGTTGCCTGTGGGAGCAGTCTGAATCGCATGGTTCACAGGAGACAACAGGAGTGAAGCTTTCCAGATCGTTGGTCGGGATGAACGTTGTTGCGCTTTTCGCCGGTGT
>JALYIB010000110.1 GCA_030775965.1 Acidobacteriota bacterium
GAACCACACCGTCTTATCGAATAATTTGAGCGCGGGCCGGCTGATGGCCCGGCGTCCCAGCACTTTCCCGAAGAACCACCAGGAGAGCGTTCCGATCTTGTTCAGTTGATACACACACGCGATTTCAAACCCCGTCTGTCCCAGCATCTGCCCGAGTTCCTCGCGTGAAAACCGCCGCAGCTGACCTAATCCTTCATCGAGCGATCCATACAAGGACTTTCCTTGCGGCACCAGCACCAGCACCGAGCCGCCCGGCGCCAGGCAGGTCCGCAGCGATTTTAAAACCGCTATGGGATCTTTCGCCGATTCGAGCACGTTGACGCACAAGGCGGTGTCGAACCCGCCGGCACCCGGCTGATAGTCGGCGGGCTCTTCCGGATGCAGCTCGCAAACCGTCACATTCGGCGTGCGCAGAAAGCGATTTCGCAGCGCGTGCAGATACAGGGGGTCACCTTCCCCGGCTACGTAATGCAATTTTTTGGCCATCAATCGACCCGTAAGATTGCCGAGCCCTGCTCCGATCTCCAGCACGCGATCTCCCAGGTGCGGCCGCAGTACGCGCGTCACCCAGGTCAAATACTGCGGAGTTCCGGTCAGGCTATTGAGCAGTCCGCGGCCGTAGTTAGCCTCATACATGTCGTCGACCACCCAGAAGTACAGGATCACGCCCAGCGCCTTCACCCCGTCCTTCCAACCGATCTTCTTGCCTTCTTCGTAGGTGCGGCCATGATAGCTGATGGGCACTTCATATACGCGGAACTTGCGTTTCGAGCATTTCATGGTGATCTCAGGCTCGAAGCCGAAGCGGTTGGAGCGGATGGGAATGCTCTTCAGTAGGTCGGTGCGGAAGACTTTGTAGCAGGTCTCCATGTCGGAGACATTTAAATTGCTGAAGATGTTGGACAGCAGCGTCAGCGTCTTATTGATTACCGTGTGCCAGTAGGGCAGCAGCCGGGTTTGGTCGCTTACCAGGTAGCGCGAGCCGAATACGGCATCGGCGTTGCCATCGAGCAGAGGCCGCAGCAAGCGGATGTACTCGCAGGGATCGTATTCGAGATCGGCATCCTGCACCAGGCAGAAGTCACCCTGCGCTTTTGCAATCGCCGTTCGCACGGCGGCGCCCTTACCCTGATTTACCGGCTGGCGGAACAGGCGGATGCGGGGCTCGCTGGCGGCCAGGCGGTCCAGAATTTCCGACGTGCCGTCGGTGGAGCAATCGTCGACGATCACCAGCTCGCGTTCCATATTTTCGGGCAGCGGCGCGGCGAGCACCAGGGATAGGCTTCTCTCCACAACTGTGCGCTCGTTGTACACAGGAATCAGAACGGAGAGGAGCATTCGATTCCATCAGTATAATTGGAAGTGTCTTCCGAAAATCACATGATCATGCAAACACCCGTACTCGAGACTAACGTTTCCGGACTCAAACTGCGCGGCCGCGGCAAGGTCCGCGACATCTATGAAGATCCGCAGCATCCCGAACGCCTGTTGATTGTGGCTACCGACCGCATCTCCGCGTTCGACTATATCCTGGCCACCGGCATACCCGATAAGGGCCGCGTGCTTACGCAAATGAGCTTATTCTGGTTCGATTTCCTGAAGGAAACCGTACCCAATCATCTGCTGAGTACCGATATGACGGGCCTTCCCGCCGAGCTCGAAGGGCGCTCGATGTGGGTGAAGCGCGCGAACATGTTCGACGTCGAATGCGTGGCGCGCGGGTATTTATCGGGCTCCGGCTGGAAAGAATACCAGCAGACCGGCGCGGTGTGTGGCATTGCCCTGCCCCCCGGCCTGCGCGAGAGCGATGCTCTGCCCGAACCCATTTTCACCCCGGCGACCAAGGCGCAGACGGGGCACGATGAGAACATATCGTTCGAGCGGATGGTCTCCATCGTTGGCGAGGAGCTTTCCAAGCAATTGCGCGATCTGACGCTCAAGATTTACCAGCAGGCTGCCGATTACGCCCGGCCGCGCGGGATTATCTTGGCTGACACCAAGTTCGAATTCGGCATGATCGATGGCGTCATGACTCTCGCCGACGAAGTGCTGACGCCGGATTCCTCGCGCTTCTGGCCGGTGGATACCTATAAGGCGGGCGGCCCGCAGCCGTCTTATGACAAGCAATACGTGCGCGATTATCTCGAATCCATCCACTGGAATAAGCAGCCGCCCGCGCCGGGCCTCCCTGAAGACGTGGCGGCCCGTACAGGCGAAAAATATAAAGACGCTTACCGCGCCTTGACGGGACGCGCACTCCATTCAGCATCCGCGTGAGCCTGCTCGACCTGTTGGTTGCGATCGTTGTCGGCGCTTCGGTAGCGGCCGGATTCGTGGCCGGCTTCGTGCGGGTCAGCATCGGCTTCATCGCCGCGATCCTGGGCGTGGAGTTCGGCTTCTGGTTCTACGGCATCCCGGCCGAGTGGGTTCACCGTTACATCAAATCCGCGGCACTCTCGAACCTGATCGGTTTCATGCTGGTGTTCTGGGCGATCCTGATGGCGGGTTCGCTGCTGGCCAAACTGTGCTCTAAAATTTTCAAGTGGACCGGGC
>JALYIB010000111.1 GCA_030775965.1 Acidobacteriota bacterium
CCCTTGGATGAGCCCCGCCACCAAGAAACGCGCCCTCGAGAAACTCCACGCCGTCGCTAACAAAATCGGCTACCCGGACCACTGGCGCGACTACAGCTCCATCAAAATCCTGCGCGACGATTACTACGGCAACGTCGAACGAGCCACCGCTTTTGAGAACCGCCGCGAGCTAGCCAAAATCGGCAAGCCCCTCGACCGTACCGAATGGCAAATGACTCCGCCCACCGTCAACGCCTACTACGACGCGCAGATGAACGACATTAATTTCCCCGCCGGCGTCCTGCAGCCTCCTTTATATGACCCGAAATCGGACGACGCCCCCAACTACGGCAACACCGGCGCCACCATCGGCCACGAGCTCACCCACGGCTTCGACGACGAAGGCCGCCAGTTCGACGCCAAAGGAAATTTGAAAGACTGGTGGACCCTGCAGGACGCCCAGGAGTTCGCCAAGCGCGCCGTCTGCGTGTCGGATGAATACTCCACCTTCACCGTGATCGACGACATTAAGATCAACGGTAAACTCACGCTAGGCGAAGACGCCGCCGACCTGGGCGGAACGCTGCTAGCCTACATCGCCTGGAAAGAAGCCACGAAAAATCAGACCCTACAGCCCATTGACGGCCTGACTCCCGATCAGCGCTTCTTCGTAGGCATGGCGCAATGGGCCTGCGGCGACGAACGCACCGAGAGCAAGCGCGCCAACGCCATCACCAATCCGCATTCGCCCGAGGAATACCGCATCAACGGTGTGGTCTCGAACATGCCCGAGTTCGCCAAAGCCTTCGCCTGCCGCGCCGGACAGCCCATGGTCCGCGCCCAGCAGTGCAAGATCTGGTAATTACTTGCCGACCTCGTGCGGAGCGTCCTTCTCGTTTTCCATGCAAAAGAAATCCATCAGCTCGGTATTGACCGCAAGGAACTGCTTAATCTTCACAGTCCAGGGTTTCGTGTAGGCTTTGGCGTCGTCCACCGTAAACTCGATCTCCATCGTGCCGAAATTAATCCGCCGGAACCGCTCCGTAAGTTTCGCCGCGTCCGTCAACGGATCGCCGTTACGATCCAGCCACTGCCCGTCCGAAATCCCAATCGTATTCACCACCAGCGTGTCGCCATCCCACTTCCCCACCGAATACCCATTCGGCGTCGGAGCCGGGTCCACCGGCAGCGCCCGCCCATCGGTGAAGATCTGCCGGTAAGCCGAATCGCGCTCATTCAAAATCACCACCAACCCCGGCAACATCAAAAACTTTCGATAGAACGGATTGATGGTCAGCTTAAAAAGCCCCGTCGGCCGGCAATTCGCCCCCGGATCGCCCTTCGAGTTTTCCGCCATCCGCGCCTTGCGCAACTCCAGCGCCCACGGCCGATACGGCAATCCGCCCGGCAAACTCCAACCGATATTCATGAACTCTTTGGTGATCTCCATGTCCGGACACCCCTCCTTCGGACACGGCTGATTCTTCTCCAGCAGCCACACTCCCGAGAAGTCCGGCTTGCCATCGGCCCCGCGCGGCGCAGGAGCCGTCAAATTCGGCGACCCGTCCGCATTCTTCGCCACCCCTGGCGTCGGATAATTCAACCACTGCGCCCGCGCCAGTCCGCTCACCAGCAAGATTCCCAGCAACACTGCCTGCATCATCTTTACTGTATCGATTCCAAAAGCCGCGTGCGAAGATAGATTTGGCAGGAAGACTTTCTTGGATCGCGTCCGAGCCCCCATGAACGTTCAGTTTAGGAAGGCAATTCTCCCCGCCGAGCTCCGCGGCCTGCAAGCATTCGACCGAAAAGTCTTCCGCGAATCCGATCTCTTCCCCGCCGATTATTGGAAACTCTGCGAGCCTTACTGGCTCTGGATCGACGGCGTGAAAGCCGGCTGCTGTGCCTTCGACAAACACACCCTCCACGCCAAAGGTACGCTCTACGTGGCAACCAGCGGCATCCTGCCGCGCTTCCAACGAAGAGGCTTGGGCCAACTCATGAAGCAATGGCAGATCGCCTATGCCCGCCGTCACGGCTTCACGCGCATCGTAATCACCACCCGCAAAAGCAATGCGGCCATGATCGCGCTCAACCGGAAATTCCATTTCCGCACCGTGCGCAGCATCCCGCGCTACTACGCCGAGCCCACCGAGTCCGCTTTAGTAATGGAACTCCTGCTTACCCCACCGCCACCGCTTCGCGCACGCCCATCTGCCGCAAGCTGCGATCGATCCACTGCTTCGTCAGCTTCTCCTGCACGCCGTTCTGCGAAAGCCGCGTGCGCAGATTCGCCCAATCCACTTGATCGAGAGGCTGATCTTGATTGAAGCAACTGAACACCACCGTCTCGTCGCCCGTGGTCGGATCTTTGTGGATCTGCAAACACTGCGCGCAAATCTCTTTCATCATGCACTGCATCGGTGAGTTGATGCTGCCGATCCCGATATGATCGGGCTTGAGGTATTTCGCCAGCACCGTATGCCGGGCCCGCGCCACCGCCCCCATCATCCCGTCGGACCCGATCGCCATCACCCGATCGACGGCATGCAGCGGAATCTCGGCCTCGCCGAAATCCCCACGCCCGTAAGCCACAATCGCCTCGACAATGTTCCCCACAAAAGCCTTGTCCTGCGCCCGCCCCGGCGTGAACCCCGGAGCTTCATCGCAGCACCACACCACTACGTCAGCCGCCCGCTCAATCTCCTCGATCTTGTAGCGATCCGCGATCTTCTTATATCCCGCGAAGTAAATCGTGCGCGAGCCGTTGGCCCGCAATTGCTGCCCGATCGAAAACAATACCGCGTTGCCCAGTCCCCCGCCTACCAGCAGCGCCGTCTCTTCTTCCGGAGTCTCCGTGGGCGTCCCCGTGGGACCCATCAAGATCACTGGCTCGCCCGGCTTCAACAACG
>JALYIB010000112.1 GCA_030775965.1 Acidobacteriota bacterium
CTCTCGCACTGTCGCGTGTTTATGATTTGGAGACACGCTTCTATTGCCTCATCGCAGACGAGACGCGCGCGCAGCGTTCCGGCAATCGATACGAGCGTGCTGTGTTGCTGGCCGTGCGGGATTCGACCGCCCTGGAGAGGTTGCAGAGGCCAGCGGCCCATTTTTCGCCGAGTTAGATGGTCGTATAAAGCCCGCAGATCAGTTGCGTGGTCTTCGACCTCCAGTGGGGCACTTCGAAAGACTCGACCAGTGACGGCGAAGTACCGAGCGTGGTCGTATATCTCTATTTGGCCGTCGTCCACGTTTGACCCGGCCAGGTTTGCAGGAATTGATCCACGAGCCCAAATCTTGAGGCCCGTCCCGCTCGGGGAAATCTCCATGTAAGTATCGCTGAACCGTTCCACAATTCCCCGCCCCCAGGATTTGAGGATTCCGTCCGCATCAAGACAATCGTCCAGATCGATTCCGCAAAACGGATCGTCAGCGGAGAACACAAAGCCTGGGCCGGCGTATCGACTCGGTGAACGGCGCCACTCATCGGCGACGGCCTCGAAGCTCGCCCATGTGCTGGGGTCGCTGCTGCTGGCGCATCGGTGACCAACCCGATAGGGCACCTTGGTCGCCCTGCCGTTCCGGTCCTCGTACTGCCACAAAACCCATTGGTCGCGTTCACGGAGATCGTCAGGAACAATAATTTCGGTCGGCGAGCGGTTAATGGCTGAGGACCGGTTCATCTGCGCACCTCCGGAAGAGGTACGCGGAACACTAATCGTCGCGGTATACCGTCGTGGACGACAATCTTTTCGATGACCCCGTTCTTAAGCGAATCGATCTGACCGAGAAGCCGGCACGTCTCGAGCGACAATGCAAAGTCATCCAGATCGAGCTCAGGGCGCTGTTTGAAATCGGCGTCCAACTTGATATCTAGGACGACCTCAGGAGGAATATCGCAAGAGACATCGCCATCAGTCACCTGCAAGTTCAGAATTGATCCGTAGTTAACCCATTGGCAGAGTCGGATCAGATCTCGGCGGGGTTTGGAAAGCTGCAGGAAGTTTATCATCTTCATGTGGTGCCTCACGGCTTCGAAAATAGCGAAGCCCGCGCAGTAAGTAACGCTACGCGGGCTTGGGTCCGAAAACTCGGTCTAAAAGCAAAACGCGCCGCTGGCTGCGACGCATTCATATATAAAGTGATCGTCCGGAGGATGGCTGGTGAAATTGATCGCCGTTCGTCTGGCGACGCGGTTGGTTGTTACTCCAATTACTCCGTTAAGAGGGAAGTGAAAACGGGGCCCCGAGGAATCAGTGAGTTAGGTGGCCAAGAACCAACGCCTTAGACGCATTAGTCTTTTATTTACAAACGAAGGGTAATTTCCCAAGCTGGACGTCGCCGGTTCGACCCCGGTCTCCCGCTCCAACTTTTCTGTAATTTAGCGAATTCCACTTCATCCCGTTTTACCTCGTTTACCTCGAAACCCCGGTTTGCTTGAAGAATCGGCAGCGGCAGCTCGCTCTGCCGGCTTGCGATCAATCAAAGCAAGCTCCAACTTGGTCACCGCTTCCCGCCGGCAACAGCACCGGGCAGGGTTGTCAGCCGTCGGTCGGCCCCGGGCAATTTCCGTGTATGCCGCGTCTCCCGCGCGCCCAATCTAGTTCGCAGGCATGTGCTGCAGATCCTTTTCGTTTTCACTGACGATGAAGTCCAAAAGATCCGTGTCAAGTTTGGTCGTTTGATTTAGCATTACCGTCCAAGGCTTGGCATAGGCTTTGGGATCGTCAACGGTGATGGCGACTTCGAGTTGCCCGAAATTCAGCCGGTGGAACCGCTCGGTAATCGTGGCGCCATCCCATCGTACCTGTCGAATAACCATTCCAGGTTGGGTTTGGATCGGTCAGCGACGGACGGCCATCAGTGAATATTTGACGGTACTCGCATTGTATTCACTCAGGATGACGAGTAGCCTCGGAACCTGAATAAACTTCCTGGGTGTTGGAAAAGTATGCATCCGTACGAGCCCTATGGGGAGCCCGTGCGAAGTAGGATCGTGAATGCGCTCTTCCTTGCTCCGCGTCTCGCTCAATTTCGCCGCCCATTGCTGATAAGGCAGGCTTCGTTTAGGCGCTACCCTATGTTGCCAAACTCCAGGTTGACCGGTTCCCACCCGGGGTATCAGGCAGCAGCCGTCCCTTCCGCTCCCTTTCCCACAAACCTGATAAGTCAGGCTTTCCATCAGCGGTACGTGGAGCCGGTGCCGACAGGTTGGGCTTGCCGTCCGCAGTTTTAGGAGCTATAGCAAGCCAAACCAGGTGGCGAAATCGTAACATTTCTAATGCTTGACTCTGGATAACATCGTTCCAGACACTTCTTTGAATTATACCGTCACGCAATTGATTTATGTCCACTTGAACCGCCTGATCTTGATATGCCATCACCCGTATAGCTGCGCGCGGGTACCGCACTTCAAAGCGGTTACTCGAATCCGCCCCAAGTTTATTTTAGTTGTTTCTTTGCCCCTGTCAACTCATGATATGCCACTGGCCCTTGCGGGGGCCATGCATTCCGTAGTACACTGGCAAGGCTAAGGCCCGGAGCTATGACCTCGCGGCAAGTCAGAATGTTCGTAAAGCAAGAAGGAGAATGACGAGGATTGCATCTATTACGTTAGTGTTGCGGCAATCTTCGTCAAGAAAGAAAAATAATGAGAATGGGATCTGTTACATTAGCCTCGTTGTTACTGTCTTGCGTGGCGTTCGGCCATCACTCTTTCGATGCTGAGTTTGACGGCCAAAAGTCGGTGTCGGTGGATGGCACCATCACCAAAGTAGAGTGGATCAACCCGCATTCCTACATCTACATCGATATAACCGGCAAAGACGGCAAAGTCACCAATTATGCCGTGGAAGGCGGCCCGGTAGGAATGCTGCGCCGGTGGGGCGTAGAGAAGGATCTATTAAAACCTGGCGATAAAATACACATAAACGGCTACTCGTCAAAAGATGGGTCCGCCCGTTTGGCCGGTAGGGAATTTGTGCTGCCGGATGGAACCAAGAAGCAAATTGGGCCCCTGATTAGGTCCCTCAATTAGCGCGGAGCTAGGAGGCGATTACATGATGCAAACACTGCTGATTGCTTGCGCGGCCTGCGGGATCGCAATGGCCCAAAACCTGCCACTGCCCCCTTCAGGTAAGCCCCTCCCCAAGCTGTCCAACGGCAAACCCGATTTGTCTGGAATGTGGATGTACCAGCCGGCCGGGAATCAGGAAAGCGCGCCCTACAAAACGGAAGTTCTTCCCAAAGTACGCGCGCTGGCCAAAGACATTACAGCGGATCCGGGTGTGAGTTGCTTCCTGTTGGGAACCCCTCGCGTAACTACCTGGGGTACCTTTCCGTTCAAGATTATCCAGACT
>JALYIB010000113.1 GCA_030775965.1 Acidobacteriota bacterium
GCGTTGAACGGCCTGGGCGAGCGCCGCGAACGCTCCTGGATCGAAGGCCACTTCGCTAACCCGTCTAAGTATTCGCCCGACTCCATCATGCCCGCCTTCCCCTTCAAGCCCGCCGAGCTGAAGCTCATCACTGACTACATCACCGCAATTCCCAAATAAATATAGCGTTGACGCCGCGCTATGGCTGGTTCAAGAGTGTGCGTGCGGAACGCGCAGGTGCACCGCATTGTGCATCTGATCCGCGATGGCTTCTGTTCAAGCGAATTTGTACGTTGCCCGACGTGTTGGTGACTAGTTACCGGAGAGAGGAACCGGTCTGCCAAACTTGCGCTGGTCGATGGGAACGTTCGTTTTGATGTCACGCAGCACGATCGAATTGCGTCCGTCGAGCCACGCAAAGGTGATCCGGAACGGAAACTTGATGCCATTGACATCCCGGTAGTCGGAATAGTCGATTTGGGTGGGAACGCGCCCGATGGGAGATCCTCCATAACGCAACTCGCGGAGCAGGAGGCCGGTCTGTTTGTCGAAATAAAGCGTGACCAGAAGATTACGCGGCCCCGTCCCCTGCACCGGATCGGTGACGTGAGATTGCGGGGCTACTTCCGGCTCCAGCGAGGTCTGGCCGGAAGGACTGGGAAGGTCTGTGATGCTCATTGGCGGACCTGTTTTCCAGTTCGTGAGAATCCCTTTGATCTGCCCAGGGAAGTATAACTGAGCGTCGAACCTGGATCCATCCAAATCGCCACCCGAAAGCTTGAATTCCCCTAGCACATTCAGCGGCGTTCTTACCCAACCGACGGCACCGTCGAAGCTCCTGACTTCGTCTCCTCGCCCGGTCTCCTTTTTGAAAAGGATTATGGTAGCGCGCTTATCCGGAGCCTGGGCGGCAATCTCGACACTGCCTTCACCTCCGAATCCCCCAAAGCCGACGCTGATTCCCGTTGCATCAAAACTCTTAAGGGTTGCGAGACGGTCGGCGCCGCCCAACACTTGAATATATCTGTCCAGAATCGATTCGGGTTTGGGCATTCCCGGAATGGTGGCAAAGACGTCATCCGGTTCTACCGTCGGCGTGCCGTAAATAATGTCCATGGTCGGCGTCGTCAATGGTTTATCCCGATTATGATGGCAGCTAAAGCAGGTCACCTTTTGCTGTCCCCCAAAATTAGTCTTATTAATATTGGTGACCATGGTCACCATCATGCGCGCCATTCGTTTTTTGGGAGTGTCCGCCGCCCAGTCCGCGTTTTGGGTTCCCGCCGCGACATGGCAGTCCGCGCAATCAAATTGCAGAGCGGACGACATGAGTCCCATGGTCTGCATGAAGTCGTCGACTGGAATGCCCTTCAGCACCTGTACATTTTTGAAGGCCTCTTCCGCCAATAGCGGTTTGGGCTGTGCGCTCTGCTGAGCACTCGCCACGCCCAGGCCCGCAACAGTGATGAGAATCGCACCCAGCAGGCCTCGTTTGGAACTTGAACTCATCTTCTTTTCCTTCGGCAATCTATTTGTAATTGGTCAACCGGCCTTGAGGAAAAAATAGTCCCTCGGTCCGCAGAACGGCGGAACAGAGGCTTGTTGTTCAAAAGTGACTCAACTGACGGCACAACTGGCTGAAAGTCTCAGCGCTATTTCTCGGGTGCGCCGGGCGCCCCGCTTGCCAAGCCTAACAGCAGCGTTCTGCCGTCGGGGAACGTGATATTTTTGCCGGACGCGCGTGTGGATCCGTCCTTGGCGGCATACCCCTCGACGATGACTTCAGTGCCGGGTGGCAGCGAGTCTTTGGTGAAACCCAATCGGAACAAAGTGTTTGGGGGAGGCCCTTCAAATCGCCAAGTCGTAAGCTTGCCGTCATCACCTTTGACGTCGACCTGGAGCCAGGAATGGGGATTGACCAGTTCCCATTTCACAACCGCTCCTTTTACTTTGACCGGTTTGTCGATGTCGAATTCCGCAGCAAATCCGTGATGCGCCCAGGCAGGCATCCCCGCCAAGAGCAGGGCGATCCCGCCCGCCATCGCCAATCCTATTTTTTTCATCTGACGTTGTTCCTTTCGCTGCAACGCACTATTGCACACTACTTTGCCGCCTTCGCAGCCGCTGCTTCTTTGGTCCGCGCGGCTCCGAGGATGAGGCCGATCGATTCATTGCCTTCGGTGCAGGCATATTCGTAGAGTGGCCCCTCGGCCTTCATCCAGGGTACTTCCACGGTCCAAGGCTTGTCCCAGGTCTGCGGATCTTCCACCGTGAAACGGTAAAGGAGCATATCGTCGGAAACGCGCGTGTAGCGTTCCACAAGGTGCAAATTCTCGGTAGAGCCTCTAAATGCAGTCTGGTCGGTGAAGTTCGTAGTATCCACGACTAGGGTATTGCCCTCCCAGTGGCCTACTGAGTCGCCCTGATACTGGCGGATTTCTTTCGCCAGATGGGGACGCCCGTCGGTGGGAATCACGCGAACGTCATGGTTGAGCTCCTGGTAAATGGCCACGTATCCTTTTCCCTGCACAATCTGAAAGTGCGTATTGCTGTCTTCAATGGGAAACAGCGGGACCAACTGACGATTCGATAAGATGCAGCGCGTTTCCAGGTTTAGATTCTGGACGCTGTCGGTTTCGTGGGCCCTGAAATAGGCATCGCGCGCGGCATTCCTCTGCCTTGCCTCGGGCAGCATCGGAGGGATTGTTCCTTCCGGCCCCACGACCAGCGAAGTACGCTTGGTAGCGACGTAGTTGGACTTGGAGGGGTCATATCCGAATAGATCGTGTTCATATTGGACGTTGGCGCGGCCCCCGCCCCCGCCACCCTCACCAAAATTCGACGCCCTTATACCGGGTGCCGTTGGATCTTTTCTGTGCAACCTGTCGC
>JALYIB010000114.1 GCA_030775965.1 Acidobacteriota bacterium
GTAGATTCACGTTCCAATATTCCTTTGTGGATGCGGCCGGCCGCGCTAGTAGTTGCTCGAGCACCGGCAGCGCCAGATCGCGCGAGCGCTTCCAATCGAGCGCCCGGCCTTTCTGTATGTACTGCGAAATCGCAATCGCGGGCTTCCCCAGTAATGCCGCTTCGCGCGCCGCCGCCACTGTGCCCGAAGTGAAAAGGTCGGACCCCAGGTTTCCCCCCCCGGTTGACGCCCGCCAGCACCCAGTCGATGCCTTCAAACATCGAAGTGAGCCCCACCCGAACACAATCCGCGGGAGTCCCAGAAAGGTTGAACTCGTCCGGCGCGGTTTCAGCCAGGCGCAACGCGGCATCTTCGGTGACACGGTGCCCGGCATAGGAGTGCGGATCGCGCGGCGCCAGCACCACCACCTCGCCCAACCGCGCCGCAAGGCTCTTCAGGACCGCCAACCCCTCCGCATCCCAGCCATCATCGTTCGTAACCAGAATGCGCATGCCTCCGTCCCTATTTATCGAGAATCTTCGAGTCGCTCTGGAACTTCTGGTAATTGCTATAGCGAATATCAAACTCCCCGCGCACCTTTTTTACCAGCGCCAAGCGAGCCTCGAACCTTACCACAATGCTCGACGGCAGCCAGATCTCGTCATTCACCCGAGTCTGCTCGAACTGCAGCGTGCTCCCGCGCGCCACCCGCAACAACCCGAAATCCGACCAGATCGTGTCCAGCGCCTCGCCCTCCACCTTCACCCAGTGATAAGTAGCTTGCTCGATCCAGATCTTCGCCCGCACTTTCGCAAGATCCTTCGCCCGCACATGGATCGCCCGGTACCCCGCCTTCGGTTGCGCCTCAATCACCCAAGCCGGCCGATTGCTGACCGCGCCGATCTCGACCAAACGAAAAGTAAACGCGTCCGGAATCTCACGGATGAACGCCCGTTGCTCCTCCCGCTCCCGGTCATAGCGAGCCCGCGCTCCCGCGGATTCGTGCTGCCGTTTGGCCGCTTCCCGATCCAGCTTTTCCTGCTGCCTCTGCGTCTCCCGCGCCGCCAAAGGCCGGTCGTTGCGCGCAATCGGGCGCGCATAAGGACGCCCGCCCAAAATCAGAATCTCATTGGTTTCACTCTGGCTGCTGGCCAGCCCGCCGTCGCCCTTGAACTGCCGGAACTCAGTACGCTCCTGATAGGTATAATTTTGGCGGCTCGCGAAATCGGTCCAGTCGCGCTCCACGGACCGGCGAACGATTTCGGTCGCGTCAGGCGCGCGCTCCTGCGCCGCCGCGCCTAGCGCCAACAGAAGAATACTCGCGCACGCCTTAAGCGGTGACACTTCGCGACAACACCGGCTCGGCCGGCAACGTAATCGTAAATTCGGCGCCCGCGCCCTGACGATTGGACGCCCGCACCTCGCCCGCCTCCTGCGTCACAATGCTATGCACGATGTGCAGCCCCAAACCGCCCAGAACTTTGGTGGAAACGTGCGGATCGAAAATCACCGCCAGCAGTTCCGGCGCGATCCCCGAACCTTCGTCGGCCACCACAATCTGAATGTTGCCGTTCATACGGCAAGCCTCGACGAAGATGGCGCCCCCCTGCGGCATGGCCTGCACTGCATTGCAAAACAGATTGATGAGGACGCGTTCCCATGCCCACGCATGGCGCAGCACCAGCGCCGGCTCCACTTGCGCGACGAACCGGATCTGTGGGCCGTTGCGCAATGTCATCGAGTCTTCCACCAGCGTCCGCGCATTCCGCAACACCGTTTCGAACGGAGCCGACGGCTGATCGGCCGCCTGCATGCTCTGCGTGATTTCCCGGCCGCGCTCGATGCTGCGAAAGATGGCGGCCGACAGCGGCTCCCAACGTGGGTCCCCTGCCAGCGAGTCCGCTGCATCCATCAACGTCTGAAATACATTGTTAAGATCGTGGATCAAACCCGGCAATGCGAGGTCGGTAGATGGGTCCATAGTTTAGGGCGGCTTATTGAGTGATTTCCCGCAGTGTACTAAAAAACTCAGGGAAGGATACGCCCGCCGATTCCGCGCCCAGAATCGTCGACGGCCCGTCAGCCGCCAATGCGGCCACCGCAAACGCCATCGCGATACGATGATCGCCAGCCGAATCGATTTCCGCCGCGTGAAAAGTCTGCCCGCCGGGAATGCGGAAGCCATCCGCCGCCGTCTCAATCTCCACGCCCATGCGCTTCAAATTGGACTCAATTTCCGCAATGCGATCCGTCTCCTTCACGCGTAGCTCCGCGGCGTCTTTAACCACTAACCCACCCGAACTAGCCGCGCCTAGGATCGCCAGAGCCGGGATTTCGTCGATCAGCGCCGCGGTCAAGGCCCCTTCAATCACACCGCCCTTAATTTTCGAAGCCCGAATGCGCAGGCTGCCGATCAGCTCGCCGCCGCTTTGCTTTACGTCGATTACTTTGATCGACGCGCCCACCC
>JALYIB010000115.1 GCA_030775965.1 Acidobacteriota bacterium
TCGACGTCGATTCCGAAGTCGTCCGGCCTGCCCAGCACCTCGATGATGCGGCCCGCGGGCCGGTCGCCGTGGTCGCCATAATCGACGATCTCGGCGGTGACAATCATTCCGTCCAGGTCGTGTTCGGAGTGCACTTCAATGGGACGCGCGCCCACGCGGTCGACGGACACGCCACCGGCTGGAATCGCCATTCCCTCAGGAATTTCGATCCATTGGCGGATACGGTCGTCGTGTGGAACGACAAAATTGCCGCGCTTGCGAACGCGGAACTCGCCCACGATGCTAGAGTGCGCGCGCTTCACCACCTCCACGATTTCGCCGTGCGCGCGGCCGTCGCGTTCCAGGCGCTTGATGCGGATCGCCACGCGGTCGCCATGCATGGCGCGGTCGGCGTCTTCCTTGCCCAGGTAGACGTCGCCTTTGAGTCCGGGCACGGGCTCTTCGGGAGTCACAAACCCATAGCCGTCGCGATGCACGCTCAGCCGTCCATGAAGCAGGCGCGGCGATTTCTTTTTCTGCGAGTGGCCCCGCTGGAAGTGACCTTTCGGATGTGACGGCACGATCCATTTTATAGTGAGAAAGCATATGGACCTCAAAACCGTCCGCCTGACGATTCCCGAAAACGGCAACATTATCCTGGGCCACAGCCATTTCATCAAGACCGTCGAGGATCTCTACGAGTCCATCGTCAACACCGTTCCGCAAATGAAATTCGGCATCGCGTTCAACGAAGCCTCGGGCGCGTGCCTGATTCGCGTCGACGGCAACGACCCCGAGCTTCAAAGCATCGCCAGCGAAAACGCGCAAGCCCTGGCCGCCGGCCACGCCTTTGTCATCGCTCTGCGCGACGGTTATCCCATCAACATTCTGGGCCGCATCCGCGAGATCCCGGAAGTCTGCAATATTTTCTGCGCCACCGCGAACCCGGTCGAAGTGATTCTGGCCGAGACCGAACAGGGGCGGGGAATTCTCGGAGTCATCGACGGAAGCTCGCCGCAGGGAATCGAAACCGCCAATGACCGCGAATGGCGGCATGGGCTGCTGCGCAAGATTGGATATAAGCGGTAAACCCAGCAAAAGGGCGTTGTTTCCTCCGAACACCCCCCTTTTACCGTTTGACTCGCCCCGCCTTTGGTGACATACTACTGCCGTATTGGAGTGTCAGGGTTGAGTCTCCGTCTGCTCTTCGGTCCAACCGTTCCGTCCCGCCCGGTGTCTCTCTGCTGCAGCCTCCAGTTACAAGGAGGAGCGTAAAGTGAAGAAGCTTTTCGTGGGAAACCTTCCGTACACAGCGAACGAAACCGATGTGCAGAATTTCTTTGCGGATCATGGAGTGGCCGTAGATTCAATCACCGTCATGCGGGATCGTTTCACGGGCCAGGCCCGGGGCTTCGGCTTCGCGGAAATCAGTGACGATGCGGCCGCCGTTCAAGCCGTCGAGGCGTGCCATGGCAAAGATCTCATGGGGCGCACGCTGGTGGTGAACGAGGCACGTCCGATGGCCCCCCGCGAAGGCGGCGCCGGGGCCGGACGCCCGCAGCGCCGCGAGCGCTACTGATTCACGCGGCGTCTCATCGCACAGCCTGCTACCCGTAGTGTGCCCTATGATGGTGGGGATGACCGATAAGGCACACTGGCTGGAGACCGCCCGCAGCGCCATGCAAACCGAGGGCGAAGCCGTCCTCGCCGCTTCCGCGCGCCTGGGAGACAGCCTTCTGAACGCTGTGGATTTGATCTTGGGACATGCCGGCAAAGTCGTGGTCACCGGCATGGGGAAGTCCGGCTACGTGGGCCGCAAGATCGCCGCCACCCTGCAGAGCACGGGCACGCCCGCGGTTTTCCTGCACCCCAGCGAAGCCGGCCATGGCGATTTGGGGGTGTGCCAAGCGGGCGATACCGTGGTCATGATTTCAAAGAGCGGGTCTACCGCCGAGTTGCTCGATCTGGTGGCCCCGCTGCGCGAATTCGAGGTGCGCTTCATCGGCATTCTGGGCAATGTGCGCTCGCCTCTGGCCGCGGAAATGGATGTGGTTCTGGATGCTTCCGTACAGCGTGAAGCCGACCCGGAAGGCTATACGCCCACCGCCAGCACGATGGTTGCATTGTCACTGGGACACGCGCTCGCGGTGGCTTTGATGCAGGCCCGCGGCTTCACCGTCGAGCACTTCCGCCGCTACCATCCCTCCGGCCAACTGGGGCACAACCTGCGCCTGCGCGTGCGCGACGTCATGCATTCAGGCAGCGAAGTCGCCTGGGCCGAACCCGCCGATTCATTGAAACATGTCGTCATCGAGATGTCGCAGCGCCCGCTCGGCGCAGCCTGCGTGGTGGCCGGCGATCACCGGCTCCTGGGACTGATCACCGACGGCGACGTCCGCCGCGCGCTGCGCAATCACGACGACATCCGCCCGCTTCGCGCCTCGGACGTCATGACCGCTTCTCCCGTGCACATCCCCGCCGACGCCTTGATTCACGAAGCGCTGTGCCTGATGGAAGCTCGCCCCTCGCAGATTTACGTTCTACCGGTTCTCGACCCCGCCACCAACGTGTGCCAAGGGCTGATCCGCCTCCACGATATCTATCAAGCCCGCGCCGTCGACTGAGCCACTCTAAAGTTTTCCGTTCATCCTGCCGAACTCGCGCAGATGAGAAGTATCTCCCTTCTGTTGCTATCGTCCGCCGTTGCTTTAGCGGGATCGGGAGGCGGCCCGGCCGTCTATGTCGTGGGCAACCTGGATGGCGTTTCCGCGGGCGCTGAAGGCATCCTGGTGCTCGAAAAAGAGCAAGCCGTGTTCCGCTCCGGCAAGGTCGTGTTCCCGCTGCCCTACGCTGACATCCACAACGTAGAGTTGGGAACCAAGGTAGTGCCGCCATCCGCCCCCCTGTATAAGGTTTGGCAACTGCACAAGCGCCTGCTAGTGGAACGCCCCGAGCAACGAATGCTCAACTTCGAGTTCACCGATAAGGACGGCAAAGACCAGAGTATGACGCTGGAGTTCGGCGAGTCCGCCGCTAACGAAACCCTGGCCGAGATTGAAATCCACCAAGGCAAGCGGCTCGCGCCCAAGCGCGCCACCAACGGCGACCCCTGGTGGGGTGACAGCGTTTGGAAGACCAGCGGCAACAACAACACCGTAAGCCCGGAAGATCTGGGAAACACGCCCGCCAAGTAGCGGCCATTCGCGGCGCCTATGTTATTCTGAGACCGGTTCCGCGTCCACATGCGTTTGCGTACTGTACTGGCTATCGGCTCGATGGGGCTGGCCGCCCTTGGCGTGCTGTGGGCGCAAAAACCTTTCCGCGAATGGCCCGCCGTCGAGTACGCGAATTTCCCGCTCCCGCCCGACGCCAACCGTCCCGCTGAGTGGACCCGCGCCCGCCTGCGCTATCCCGATATCACCGGCTACGGCCTCCATAGCACCGGGCGCTTCCTGAACTTCGCTGGCTACTGGACCATGGATTACCCGCGCTCGGACCGGCACTTGTTAGAAGGAGTCCGCCGGCTCACCCGCATCGACTCGCGCTCCACCGAACAAGTGGTGGAACTCGACGGCAGCGGTGAAGTGTACAACTGGCCCATGCTTTACGGCGTCGAAGTAGGGCACTGGTCGCTGCCCGACGATCAAGCGGAGCAGCTCCGCGATTTCCTGCTGCGCGGCGGCTTCTTCATGTGCGACGATTTCCATGGGACCGAGCCCTACCGCGGCGTGCGCGAGTGGGACACCTTCATGGCCAGCATGAGCCGCGTGTTTCCCGACCGCCCCATCGAAGACATCCCCGACAACGACCCCATC
>JALYIB010000116.1 GCA_030775965.1 Acidobacteriota bacterium
AGCAACAAACGCAGACTGGGATTGTGATCGCCGCGCGCCACGAACAAAGACATCAGGATGCCGATCAGGAAGCATCCCGTGACATTGACCTCTACGGTGCCTAGGGGGAACACATTCTCCGGGAAGCGCGCGTGGTAGCGCTGCAGCACGGCCGTTCCTACGATGTAGCGGGACAAGCCCCCCAGCGCCGCGCCGAGCATCACCAGGAGATAACGGTTCATATGCGGTGGAAACTCTTCAGGATATCGCGGGTAGAGTAGCGCAGCGCAATCGGCCGTCCATGCGGGCAACTCATGGGGGAAGATGTGGCTGCAAGCGCGCGCAACAACCAGTCCATTTTGGCGGGCTCCAGCTTCATATTGATTTTAATGGCCGCGCGGCAGGCGATCGAGGCAGCCATGCCGCGCCGCAGGTCGTCGATCGACGCTTTGCGCAGCTCGCGTTCGGAGATTTCGAGAATTTCGAAGATCACTTTTTCGACATCGCTGGCGCCGATGCCGGCCGGTGCGGACTTCACGGCGACCGTACGGTTGCCAAACGGCTCCGTGTCGAACCCCAGTGCGTTGAGTTCTTCGGCGATGCGGGCGTATTCGAGCTGTTGCGCTGGAGTGAGCTGAATGATCAGTGGCATCAGCAGGCCTTGGGTCTCCACTGCGTTCCTGCCGCGCGCGGCTAACACCTGCTCGAACAGAATCCGTTCGTGGGCCACATGCTGGTCGATGATCCAGAGTCCGTCACGTCCCGCGGCGATGATGAAGCTGTCGTGGATCTGTCCGAGAGGCCGCAGGTCCTTCAGCGCGTCGAGACTCTCGTGCTCCGGCAAAACGCCGCCCGGGAACAGCGGCCCGTGGGTATCGGGAACCGCCATGTGCCGCCCGTCCGCCGGCGCATCCGCGAAATCAAAGCGCGGCGGCGGGGATGGCGGGCGATGCAGCGCGAACTCCGGCAGCGCGGACGCGCTTTCCGGCTCAGCTACGGCCGGGAAAGTCATGTTTTCCACTCGCTGCGTGAACTCGGAATACGGCATGATGGCCGCCGGCTGAGCGGGCGATGGAATCCGCGATGCCGGGCGCTGCGCCATGAGAGCATCGCGAACGGTATCGCGCAGGAAGTCATGCGCCAGCGATCCATGGCGGAAACGGACTTCGGTTTTTGAGGGATGCACGTTGACGTCGACTTCTTCGAGATCGCAATCGAGAAACAGGAGCGCGAACGGATAGCAGGCGGGCGGCATCAGATTGTGATACGCGGACGACAGCGCGTGCAATAGTAATCGGTCGCGGATCAGGCGCCCGTTGACGAACAGATAAATAGAGTTGCGGTTGAGCCGCTGCACTTGTGGGCCGCTGACGAAGCCGCGCAGGCGGAAACGGCGGGGACCGCCTTGTTCATCATCGGCGGGCAGTGGGAAGGCGCGAGACTGGTCGCCCAGATCGATCAGATCTTCCAGCACCTGGCTGCCGAAGACCTGATAAACGCGCTCGCGCAGAGTGCCGACAGGAGTTACATCTAATAGATCGGAATTGTTGTGGCGCAGTAGAAAACTCTTGTCGGGATGTGCCAGGCTGTAATGCGTGATCAGTGAGGCTACGTGCGCGATCTCGGTTTGTTCGGTGCGCAGGAATTTCTTGCGCGCCGGGACGTTGTAGAACAAGTCGCGCACCGCGATGATGGTGCCGCCGGCCAGTGCGGCGTCTTCGCAGCGCAGGATCTTGCCGCCCGCGAGTTCGACCGTGGTGCCAACGGCTTCTTCCCGCGCGCGCGTTTCCAGCATTAAACGCGAAACGGATGCGATGGACGGCAGCGCTTCGCCGCGGAATCCCAGGGTGGCGATCGACAGCAGGTCTTTGACGTCGGAAAGTTTGCTGGTGGCGTGGCGCTCGAAGGCCAGCAGCGCATCGTCGCGCATCATGCCCATGCCGTTGTCGGCCAGGCGAATCAGACGGCGGCCGCCGGCTTCTACCTCCAGGCGAAATTCAGTCGCCCCGGCGTCGAGCGAGTTCTCCAGGAGTTCTTTGACCACGCTCGCCGGCCGTTCAACCACTTCTCCGGCAGCGATTTTATTGGCGACGTTGTCGGAGAGAACGCGGATGCGGCCCATTCGAAGGGTAGTCGCTGCGTACTAGCCACTCATCGCGGCGAGGAATTCGCCGTTGCTGCGGGTCTTCGAAAGCTTGTCGATCAGCAGTTCCATGCTCTCAGTGGGCGAGAGAGGATTGAGAACCCGGCGCAAAATGAACACCCGGTTGAGTTCTTCCTTTGGAAGAAGAAGCTCTTCCTTGCGCGTGCCGGATTTCGAGATGTCGATGGCCGGGAACACGCGCTTGTCCATCAGCTTGCGGTCCAGATGGATTTCCATGTTGCCGGTGCCTTTGAACTCTTCGAAAATGACGTCGTCCATGCGGCTGCCAGTGTCGACCAGCGCGGAGGCGACGATGGTCAGTGACCCGCCTTCTTCAATGTTGCGCGCGGCGCCGAAGAAGCGCTTGGGGCGCTGCAAAGCGTTCGAATCGACACCGCCCGAGAGCACTTTGCCCGAGGGCGGGACCACGGTGTTATAAGCGCGCGCCAGACGTGTAATGGAATCAAGCAGGATGACTACATCTTTCTTATGCTCGACCAGCCGCTTGGCTTTTTCGATCACCATCTCGGCCACTTGCACGTGACGCGCGGCGGGTTCATCGAAAGTCGAACTGATGACTTCGCCCTTGACCGAACGCTGCATGTCGGTGACTTCTTCAGGGCGCTCGTCAATTAAGAGAACAATCAGCGAGACTTCCGGATGATTTGCCGTGATGGAGTTGGCGATCGACTGCAACAGCATGGTCTTGCCGGTGCGAGGCGCCGCGACGATCAATCCACGTTGGCCTTTGCCGATGGGAGTCAGCAAGTCCATCACGCGGCCGGAGAAGTTGTCCTTCACGGTTTCCATCTTCAAGCGGGCCTGCGGATAAAGCGGCGTCAAATTGTCGAAGAAAATCTTATTGCGGGCTTCCTCGGGCGGCTCAAAGTTGATGGCGTCGACCTTGATCAGGGCGAAATAGCGCTCGCCTTCCTTGGGCGGTCGGATCTGGCCGCTGACGGTGTCGCCCGTGCGCAGATCGAAGCGGCGGATCTGCGAGGGCGAAACGTAAACGTCGTCCGGACCCGGTAAGTAGTTGTACTCAGGCGCGCGCAGGAAGCCGAAGCCGTCCGGCAGGCACTCGAGCACGCCCTCGGAGAAGATCAGGCCGCTCTTTTCCGCCTGCACTTGCAAGATCTTGAAGATCAGTTCCTGCTTGCGGAGTCCCGCGAAGCCTTGGACGCCCAGATCTTTGGCGATCTGGTTGAGCTTCTGAATGCTCATGTCCTTCAGTTCCACCAGATCGAGAGCGTTGCCGCGATTCGGCTGGCCCGCGGCGGTGGCGCGGCGGCGCGGGTCGAACAAGCGGCCCGTCATCTCCGGCTTGGCGGCCGCTTCTGTTGGGTTCGTTTGGTCGCTGGGAGTTTGCGCCTCCGCCGTCTCGCTTGGGTTCGTTTGGTTATTTTCAGATTCCGGCTCGGCGGGAGGCTTAGTCTCTGCAGGCGGCGCGGACGGTTTCTCGCCCCGCGGAGCCCGGGCTCTGGTTTCCTTGGCGCCTTCCGGCTTGGCCGGCGGCTGCGCCTGATTGCCCGTATCTAATGACTGGTCTTGATTTTCGAGATCGCTTGCCAAATTTCCCTCACTCCCCGGCCGGTGGTGGCCGAGCATTCGAGCACTTCCCCCGCGTGTCCTTCGCGGAGAGCCCGCTGGCTCAAGTGCCGTTCTTGCTGCGTTTTCAACTTATCTGCTTTCGTGGCGACCACCAAATACGGCCGCCCATGCGCTTCGAGCCAATCTTTTAACTCGCAATCGCGCTCCATCCAACCCCGCCGCGCGTCCAAAACCAGGATCGCCAGCCGCAAAACCCCGCGCCCCAGAAGGTAGCTTTCGATGAGCTCCTTCCACTCCTTCGTGATATGTTTGGGAACTTTTGCGAAACCATACCCCGGAAGATCGACAAAGCGAAAGCCTTCATCGAGCTCGAAGAAATTGACCGACTGCGTACAGCCTGGCCGGGAACTGGTGTATGCCAGCCCGTCGGCTCCTACCAGCGCATTAATAAGACTGGATTTGCCGACGTTACTGCGTCCCAGGAACGCAACTTCCGCCTGATCTTCCAGCGGAAACTGATCCGGCTTGGCTGCACTTATTATAAACCTTGCTGACATCGGAAGGGGTAGCGTCCTTAAAACCCTGGGCGGTAAGCCCAGCCCCTAGTGCGTTAATTTTTCGTCGCGCGACTGGGCCACGATCTCCGCGGCCGTTTGCATGGCGGAAATGGGCGCCATCTCCAGTTCGCTTTCGAGCGCCAGCCGCAGCACCTGATCCATTGAGGTGACAAAATGCAGCTTCATGTCGTTGCGGATGTTCTCCGGAATATCCGGCAGATCCCGCTCGTTATCCTGCGGCAGAATCGCCTCGCGGATTCCCTGGCGATGCGCCGCGAGCAGTTTCTCTTTCAAGCCGCCGATGGGGAGCACGCGCCCGCGCACCGTGATCTCGCCGGTCATGGCGACATCGGCGCGAACTGGAATGCTGGTCAGCGCGCTCATGATACTGGTCGCAATGGTAATGCCGGCCGAGGGCCCGTCCTTGGGAATAGCACCCTCGGGAACGTGCAAGTGAATGTCGAGATGGCGGTAGAAGTCACGCGGTAATCCTAACGCTCCGGCGCGGCTGCGCACATAACTCATCGCCGCCTGCGCCGATTCCTGCATCACGTCGCCCAACTTTCCGGTGAGCGTCAGCTTGCCGCGGCCTTCCATGATCGCGGCTTCGGTGGTCAGAATCGAGCCACCGACTTCGGTCCACGCCAGGCCCACGGTAGCACCCACTTCATTCTTCTTATCGGATTGCGTTTCGCGAAACTTCTGCGGCCCTAGGAGTTGGTTTACCTTCTCCGGCGTAATGGTCACCTTGACGAACGGCGTTTCCTTTTTCTTAGTGGCCTTGTCGGCTTGCGCGTTCACTACCGTGCGCGTGATCTTGCGGCACACGTTGCCAACTTCACGCTCCAGATTGCGGACGCCCGCTTCTCGCGTGTAGTACTGAATCAATTCCTGGACACCGGCATCTTCAAATTGAATCTGCTGGTCGCTTAGTCCGGTATCCTTCATCTGTTTGGGAACCAGGAAGCGTTTGG
>JALYIB010000117.1 GCA_030775965.1 Acidobacteriota bacterium
GTGCCGGTGGCTCCCGTAACTAGGATGGTCTTCGCCAGGGTTATTCTTCGGTGATGGTTACGCTGGTGAGCGTGTCGCCTTGCTTGGTTTTATTGACGACGTCCTGGCCCTTGAGAACTTTGCCGAAGACGGTGTGTTTGCCATCGAGCCAATCGGTGACGATGTGGGTGATGAAGAACTCGCTGCCGTTGGTGCCGGGGCCGGCGTTGGCCATGGAGAGCGATCCCACCTGATGCTTCTGCGAATTACCTTTGAATTCGTCTTCGAAGCGATAGCCGGGGCCGCCGCGGCCGGTGCCGGTGGGGTCGCCGCCCTGGATCATGAAGTCGCCTAGGACGCGGTGGAAGACGGTGCCGTCGTAGAATTTGTCGCGGGCGAGGAACACGAAATTGTTGACGGTCTTGGGCGCGTCTTTGGGGAACAGCTCGCACACGATCTCGCCGGCTGAGGTTTTGAAGGTGGCGGTGTATTTCTTGTTAGTGTCGATCGCCATCGCAGGCGGGTTGGGGTATTGTTTGGACATTCGCTTCAGTGTAGCGGGAAACTAAAGACAAGTGTTCCGGCGCATCCTTATCTTGGCGGTCGGCGTGGTCGCCGCAGTGCATTTGTTTTGGACGGTGGCGCTGTTTGCGCTCAAGGTGGTGAATCCGCCGACCACCGGGGTGCAGATCCAGCGGCGGGTGGAGTCCTGGGTGCGGCACACGCCTTACCGCAAACGGCAGACGTTCGTGCCGTTGTCGAGGATTTCGCCGGAGCTGCAGCACGCGGTGATTTCGGCGGAGGACGGGCGCTTTTATCAGCATCACGGGATTGATTGGGATGAGACGGAGAAGGTGGCGCAGGAGAGCCAGCAGAAAGGGGAACTCCTTCGCGGAGCGTCGACAATCCCGCAGCAGTTGGTGAAGAACTTGTTTTTTACGACGCATCGCAATCCGCTGCGGAAATTGTAGGAGTACACGCTGGCGCCCATGGCGGATCGCATTCTGGGAAAGCGGCGGGAGTTGGAGTTGTACTTGAACGTGGTGGAGTGGGGGCCTAACGGGGTGTACGGGATCGAGGAGGGCGCTCGGTATCACTACCACGTTGCGGCGGCCCGGCTCGATCGCGATCAAGCGGCTAGGCTCGCCGCGATCTTGCCCGCGCCGCGGCGGTGGCATCCCGCGCGCATGGACGATTACAGCGCGATCATTTTAGCTCGTATGGAAAAGGCGGGCTGGTAAGTTAGGGGAAACCCAGCCAGCGGTCCGACATATCGGCGCCGTGAACGGAATCCAGCGTGTAGACGGAACCGTGGCCTTGCGGGCACATCACTTCCTGGCCGGCGGTCTCGAGAAGGACTTGGCCGGGGACTCCAATGCGCAGGGGCAGGCGCATGGGCTGGAGACAGACGCGGCAGCGGCCGGGTTGATCGCGCCAGGCCCAGATTAAAATCACGGCGATGCCGGAGTAGAAGAACCAGGCGCTCAGGGCTCCGGTGCCGGGACGCACCACGCCGCCGGTGAAGCCGAGCTGGGCAACGCCGCCGAATTCGAAGACTAATAAGAACAGGGCGATCAAGGGCAGCATGGTCTTCCCCACGAAGAAGCCCCAAAAGCGCGAGACCATGCGCCAGGAGGCGCCGCGGCGGCGGTCGCGGAGGACATTGAAAACGGCCCACAGAAGGATCAGCGACGTGCTCATGAGCAGATCGAAACCGTAGGACCACACGGGGCGGTACACCAGATCGCCGATGGGCGTGGCGTGCACGATGAAGTTGCGGCGGGCGAGACTGACGCCGACTAGAATTTCGCGCAACTCTTTTTCGGCGCCCGCCTGCGAGACTCCGGGACGCAAACGGCCGATGGCGCCGCGCAGAGCCAGCCACCAGCGGCTGGCAGGGACGGCGGGCTCGGGGCCGGCGGCGATCCAGACGGCTATGGGCGTCGAGAGGAAGGAGAAGCTGCGCGGCATGACGCCGGTTAAGCGCATCGCGCGGCCGCCGATTTCGTAGCTTTGGCCGATGGCGGCGGGATTGGCGCGCAGCTCAGTTTTCCAAAAATCGTAACTAGCGAGGAATGTTTCGGGGCCGTCGAGGCCTTGGCCGCGCGACGGTCCGACGCCTAGGACGTTGAAGAATTGCGGACCCACTTCGGCGGCGATCACTTCGCGATGGCCGCGTGGCGACTGGAACACGGTGTTGGTCCACATATAGGTAGCCAGGCCGTCGAGAGAGTGGGAACGGGCGCGGAACACGGCGGTTTCGCGATCGCGGAAGCCCATGCGGATTCCAAAGTACGGGGAGCCTTGCGCGAGCACTACTACGCGATCGGGATCGCGATAAGTAAGGCCGTGCGTGAAATGCCGGAGCACGGGGAAGCCGCCGCTGGCTAGCGCGAGGATCAGGATTAAGGAAGCGCCGACGGCTAGGCAGACGCCGGGGCGTCCAAATTGTTCCGCGTTGAAACGCGAGGCGAGCGCGGCGCGGACGGCGCGGCGAGTGTGGGATTGGAGGGCGAAGCGGCTGTCACCAGTTCCGGCGGCTGCGGCGCGGAGGGTCCACTCCCAAAGTTGTCCGGAATGTTCTTCGCGCCATTCTTCGCGCGCGGAGGCGGGCACCAGCTTTTCAGCGGTCCAAACCAACGCTCGGCATGCGAACGGCAACACCGGAAGAACCTCCCTAGGGAGTTTTATCCCTGAGAAACGGGCGTGCAGAATTCGTCGAAAGCTTTGGTGAGCAGCTGGGCGATTTGAGTCGCGTCGCGGCGCTCGATATCGCTGCGGTGGAGCATGTAAACTGGTTTGCCGTCCTGGAAAATGGCCACGGAGGGCGAGGACGGCGGGTAATCTTTGAGCAGCGAGCGCACGTGCGCCACAGCGGCTTCGTCACCGCCGGCGAATACGGTGGCGGCTTTCGTGGGACGCACGGGGTGTTGCAAGGCGAGTCCGATGCCGGGGCGGGCTTTGCCGGCGGCGCAACCGCAGACAGAATTGATCACCATCATCACGGTGCCACTGCCGGGAGCGAGGACCTGGTCCACTTCTTCGGGGGTACGCGTTTCTTCTACGCCAAAGCGCGTGAGATCTTCCCGCATGGGGATTAGGAATCGTTCTGGGTATGCCACGCTTTCAATGTAACAGGAATCGCATTCGTGTACGATACGGCGGAGGAAAAATTATAAACGCAGGCCGGCCGCGTTGCCGTCGCGCAGACAGCTTCAAATGGCCTGAAGACGGCGCTGGAGCATTGAAACTGGGGGGCGAGGTATGGAAGTGGGGCGCTAGGCGCCCGCCGCCATCGTCGACCGGCCCTGTTCGGCGGTGGTCTCCTTATAGACGGCAGCGCCCGCCAGCGCCGCTACCACGCATTCAACGATCCCGGCCCCAGTGGTCCGGATGGTCAGGTTGGTGGCGAACAAACCGTTGACGCTCATGAATCCGAGGTTGGGCAGGAGGACTCCTGCAACCCACAGCGCCAGGCCGGCGAACACCGCGGACTTGGGTCCGGCGCCATAGCGCGGACGGATGGTGGCGTAGAGCCAGATTGCAAAAATTCCATTGGCGAGGCCCAGAAGGTTGAGGCCGAGGATCTGATTCAGGGTGAACTCGCCGCTCTTGCCGAGCGCGGTCATGCCCGCGGTCCATTGCGGAGCGAGCAAGATTCCATCGACGATGTATCCCAGAATATCGAGCACGATTCCGGCGACAATGCCACCCAGAACGATACGGCCCATATTGGTTTTGGTCACGATGACCTCCTGGGGAAGAAACTATATTCCTCTGGGGCGCTGCGCGCGAGGGGTGCGGTTGGGCTAGCTGCCTTGGGTGCTGGCTTTCGCCAATTGCGAGGCGACTTTTGAAAACATTGTGCTGATGACGGGGCCGATACCGGGGAGCGCGGCACCCGCGGCGACTGCGATGAAACCGGCCATCAGGGCGTACTCAATCAGGTCCTGGCCGTGGGTTTCCGTCCACCGTTTTAATCGATGCGGAATGTCCATAGTTTGAGCGTAAGAGCTTTGTGCCGGTGGCGCACTCAGCGAAGGCACCCTGAACCCCCTACGCCCTGGTGGGGGATGCGGCACAAAAATCTTTCAATTCTGGGGTGTGCGGGGCGACGGAAGTGCGCGGCGGGGCGCGTGACGGAGAGCAGAAGATGGGGCGAACAGGATACTGGCCAGCATCGCGAACAGCATCCTATCATCCTACCCGGTCAGTGCTGGCGATTCAGTGCTAACGTCAAAGCACGGCACTGTGCGCTCGCAAATCCAACTCGGCAGCGTGTTCGGAATAAAAATCGGCCTGCACTATAGCTGGTTTCTGATTGCCCTGCTCATCCTATTTTCACTTTCTTCGCAGTTCCGCGCTAGCAATCCCGCATGGGGCGATCGAACCATTCTGGCGATGGCGATTGGGACAGCGCTGCTATTCTTCGTGTCGCTGCTGCTGCACGAATTGGCGCATTCGCTGGTGGCGACTTCGAACCAACTGCCGGTGAAAGAGATCACGTTATTCGCTTTGGGCGGGGTGTCGCAGATTGAGAAAAATCCGCAGAGCGCAAAGGTCGAATTCTGGATGGCGTTCGTGGGACCGCTCACCAGCGCAGTACTGGGGGCGTTGTGCCTGACCATAACGCACATTGCCGGAGGGCTGTCGTCGAATCCCTGGACGTCCATGCTGCAGTGGCTGGGATACATTAACCTGTCGTTGGCTGCTTTCAACCTAGTTCCTGGTTATCCGCTGGATGGCGGGCGCGTATTCCGGGCGCTGATCTGGTGGAAGACGGGGGATGCGGATCGTTCAACGCAACTCGCGGCGCGGGTGGGCCAAGCGGTGGCTTACGTATTCATCGCGCTGGGCATCTTTCGATACTTCACGGGCGCCGGGCTGGGAGGCTTGTGGATCGCCTACATCGGCTGGTTTCTGCTGCAAGCGGCTCGGGAAAGCTATTCGCGAGTGGGAGTGGCGCACGCGCTCGAGGGCGTGCGGGTGGCCGATATCATGACGCGGGATTGCCCCACGGTCGATGGCTGGCTGAACCTGCAGAATTTCGTCGAGCAAGAAATGCCGCGCGCGGAGCAGCGTTGTTTCATGGTGGTGGATCAAGGCAAAATCACGGGGCTGGTGACGTCTCATGAGGTGAAGACGATGGACCGGGCGAAGTGGCCCTACACGACGTTGCATGACATCATGCGGCCTTTGGAAGATCTGCAGTCGATCGCTCCGGACGCGTCGCTCACCAGCGCGCTTGAAGCGATGGGCCGTTACGATCTGAATCAGCTTCCAGTGGTGTCGAACGGGCAACTGAAAGGCGTGCTGTCGCGGGCGCAGGTTTTCAGTTACCTGCAGACGCACGCCGGGATTCGGGGCTAGGAGAGCCGTGGAGCGAAAGATTTTCTGGATCGTTTTTACGATATTGGGATTATTGGCGGACGTGGTGCTGCCGATGTGGTGGGCGCTAGGGGCCACCATTCCTATCTGTTTTTTAAGCTGGTGGATTGCATATCGCAGCGATTGGTTTTGAGACTGGCACGCGAAGTGCTCTATAAATTCCGGAGCGGGGTTTCAACCCCGGAAAAGGAGTC
>JALYIB010000118.1 GCA_030775965.1 Acidobacteriota bacterium
CTGATTTCAAAGCGGCCGTCGACCAGGCATTCCATGTGACGAACATAAGCCGGGACGGGAAGCTCGACCGGTTGAGCCTTCGATGCTTTAAGTCGCGTTACGGGTTCTGTGGTTCTTTGGTGTACCTGTATTCAGGGGGCCAATTCACACGAGACGAGCGCGAGGACGCACCGGCCAGGACTGCAGCAGACCAGTTGACCGAAATCCTGCGAACCAATCCCGGCATAGGCAGCCGGGAGCTCGACGCAGTTGCAACGAAACGCGGCTTGACCCGCTCCCAGACGCGGGAGTTTATCAATAACGGGGTTCTAGCGGGTGTGATACGCCGCGAAACCGGAGCCAAGAACCGGGTCCGTCACTACCTTGCGGAGGCCGATTGAACAAACCTCTTTCAGCGCACATCCCAGTGTGCCAGCGTGCGAGCCTTCGGCACACTCAAAACAATCGGCACGCTGAAACTCGGCGCGATCTCTATCTTTCTGGCTCGATTGAGTGTGCCAGCGTGCGGGGCATCAACGGCACACTCGGCACGTTGGCACATTGCATTAGTGTGCCAGTGTGCCACACCCGTAAGGGTGGCACACGGCACGCATGCCCGCAAATATCCCACGCCTTAGTGGGTGATCTTCCCCCGGATTGCGTTATGTCGGGTACATAAAAAAGGGAACCATGCCGCCGGTTTGCCCCCGCTCTCCCTGTTTCCCCTTACAATCACCGAAGATTTGACTTGATGTTTCTCCGAACCGGAGCGATGGATGTGACGACCGCAACGATAGGCGGCCAAGGAGAAATCACATGTCAACGTTCACCATCGACGCCGAGAACAACATCACGGCGCACGCCGGGCTTCCCGCCGGCGCCGACGAATCACAATCGTTTTCAACCGCTAAGGAACTGGCCAAGCTTACCGCCGAATGGCCTACCTCCCGCCTGGTCGAAACCTGGAACAGCTTCGCGGGCGTGGCCCCGTTCGACGACCTGAAGCCAGTGAAGAAATTCACCAGCCGCAAGGCCGCAGTTACGCGAATCTGGCAGGCGGTAGCGCGTCTGTCCCCGGACGGTGCGCCACAGGCGGCCACGGTCGCGCCAGCCAAGGCCAGCTCGAAGAAGTCCCCCGCCAAGGCTCCGCGGCGCGCGCGGGCGCAAAAGGGCCCAACCGACGTGCGAACTAACAAGAAGGCGGAGGTGCTCGCGATGTTGAAGCGCGCGAAAGGGGCGACTCTGGCCAAGATCATGGAAGCCACGTCCTGGCAAGCCCACACGGTGCGGGGCTTCGTCAGCATACTGAGTTCGAAGGGTGGGGAGAAGATTGAATCCTCGAAGAACGCCGCCGGGGAGCGCAGCTACCGCATCGCGAAGTAGCCCTGCACGGCCGTTCCCTCCAACGCCGCTTCCGGCTCCCGCCGGGGCGGCGTTGCTGCGTTCCAGGTGACATTCCCCGCCAGTACCCTGCGAAGTAAGTGACGTGACGGACCGGTCACGTCACAGGCTGGGGCGGCCGGTTCGCTTCTGAGTTGAATTTCCCAAACATTCGGACCTGAAATGTTTCGGCCTGGGACCCACCAAAATGCCTGCGGTTGGCGCAGGAACGCGCTCAGGCGCGTCGCGCAGGCCTGAATGGAGCGTCCGCCTGGTCTCGGGCCGCAAACGGGCGAGGCGGATGAAGAAGATTCACGCCCTATGCGTTGCGGGTTGCTTCGCGTTGCTTCAGGATGCGCGCTACCGACTCCAGACGCCACGCGGTGCCCCTTCGCGTTCGGAAATCCCGATGGTTTAGCGCGGCGGCGATCCCGCGCAACGTCGTACCCTGGCTGCGCAGTCGTCGGATCTCGGCCAATGCCGCCTGCTCCGCGGGATCGGGTTCCAGGTGCTGGCCGTCTCCCGCGAGCCGTGAGCCGAACGCGATGTTCCCCACGCGCTCGCCCTGGCTCCGCTTATGCCCGAGTGCGTCGCGGGTGCGTTCTCCGATTGCCTCCCGCTCCCATTGCGAGACCGCCGCCATGATGTTCAGCACCAGCCTGCCGGCTGCGGAGCCGGTATCCAGGGACTCGGCTACCGATACCAAAGCCACGCCGCGGCGCTCAAAAAGCTCCAAGAGTTCGCACAAATCCTTGACGCTTCGGGTAAGCCGGTCCAGCTTAGCCACGATTATTGTCTTCACCTTGCCCGCGTCAACCATCGCCAGCAGCTTCGTCATGCCGGGCCGACTGAGGTTCTTGGCCGACTCGCCGCTTTCTACGATGATCTCGCTCAGTTCCGCGCCTTGCACCAGCGCCATCGCGCGGATCTTCTCCGCCTGGGCTTCGAGCGAAATCCCGCGCTCCGCCTGCTTGTCTGTAGAAACACGAACGTAGCCGACTGTTGTCATCGGTCACATGTTAGGGCGCGTTCGGTCTCAATTTCAACGAGAATCTGCACGTAATGGGTAAGTTTCTGCATTGCAACTTAGCCAAGGCGATTTCTTGGGATTGCCGATTCGCAGAACGCGGTCGCCCCAATCGACACTTCTACGGCAGCGCCTTTCCACGTGAACTTGTCACGATTCGGTCCATTACCGTCGCCAAGCCGACTTATCGTTCCCTATCCGACAGTGTTGTCCCCTCTGTCCGAGTTGCTGACCATCCGGAAAATTATTCGTAAATACTTCGCCGTCCGGGAGGACTTATCCTGCAGCTGGCACATCTCAGTAAAACGTGCATATTTCGCGCTCAGGAGGACCTGTCCGACAGCCGATGTTAACTATTGGGCCAGTCTGAAGTCGGCAATGGCCAATTGAGGTATCCCCATGGGCACGGATCATCGGTCGCTCGTCCTGTTGACAGGAGCCTCGGGATATATCGGAGGGCGCCTTCTCAAAGCCCTTGAGGTGGCGGGCTGGCCCGTCCGCTGCCTCGCTCGGCATCCTGAGTTTCTTGAGTCACGAGTTTCTTGCTCCACCGAAGTTGTTCGGGCGGACTGCCTGGAGCGTGCTTCACTCACGTTGGCGCTCGAAGGGGTAGATACCGCGTACTACCTGGTGCATTCCATGGGCTCATCGGGACAATTCGAAGACGAAGACCGGCAAGCCGCACGGAATTTCGCCGACGCGTCACGCGAACAAGGCGTGCGGCGCATTATCTACCTAGGCGGCTTGGGAAACCACGATCAAGAGTTATCCGCACACTTGCGGAGTCGCCATGAGGTGGCCGACATCCTGAGAGACTCCCGGGTTCCGACCGTCGAATTCCGCGCCTCGATCGTAATTGGCTCCGGAAGCCTTTCCTTCGAAATGATTCGTGCTCTGGTGCAACGCTTGCCGGTCATGATTTGCCCGCAATGGGTTGAGATCAAAGCCCAGCCAATCGCGATCGAAGATGTAGTTGCTTATCTTATGGCGGCTCTGGAACTGCCGGTGGAACAGTCTGTGGTATTTGAGATCGGTGGTCCCGACCAAGTCAGCTATGGCGAAATCATGCGAGAGTACGCGCGCCAATGCGGGCTGAGGCGATGGATGATCCCGGTGCCGTTCCTAACGCCCCGCCTATCGAGTTTGTGGTTGGGCCTGGTCACTCCGATTTATGCTCGCGTAGGCCGCAAGCTCATCGAGAGCATGAGAAATCAAACGCTAGTCAGCGATCGGTCCGCGCTGACAACCTTTGACATTAAGCCGAAGGGTTTGAGAGAAGCAATTGAGAGAGCTCTCCATCACGAAAGCCGGGATTTCGCCCTGACCTCCTGGTCTGATGCTCTCTCCTCCGGTGGGAAGACGGCATCGTGGGGTGGTATGCGGTTTGGGACTAGGCTGGTGGATTCCCGGACCATACAAGTATGCGTTCCACCGGCCTTGGCCTTTGCCCCGATCCGGCGGATTGGAGGCTCGGCCGGATGGTACTTCGCCAGTTTCCTGTGGCAAGTTCGAGGCTTCTTCGATCTTCTTGTCGGCGGCGTGGGACTGCGCCGGGGCCGCAGGGATCCTCATTCGCTGTCCGTTGGCGATGCTCTGGACTTCTGGCGGGTGGAGGGCTTTGAACCGAATCGCCGGCTCAATCTAGTGGCGGAGATGAAAGTGCCGGGCCGTGCGTGGCTTCAGTTCGAGGTTGAACCAAACATCGGGGGCTCCCTGATTCGACAGACCGCGATTTTCGATCCTGCCGGACTAGCGGGGCTTCTCTATTGGTACATGCTTTACCCAATGCATGACTGCATCTTCAACGGGATGCTTCACGAGATTGCAGCAATCGCGGAGCGCGAGCCAGACGCAGCTTCGTCCCCAGCCTAAGGCCAATCTCCGAGGGTCCATTGGTGTCCGATCGCCGTGAGATCTACCGCTGACGCGGACGCCACGCGCTTGGATTCAAACCACGCAATAGAACTCCCGGAATGGCGGCCATTCGGCGGAAACTGAACCGGGTCCCAGCGATAGTCCTTCCCAGTCGGCAAGTATTTACCGATTCGGGTCGGATAACGCGCCACTCGGAGAAAGGTCTTTTGGAAGCCGTCCTGCAGGATTGCTAACGGCAAACGCGCTTGTGGCCGGTTGCTGCCTGGCGAACTAAAAAGGCGGGGGTGGTGCTAAACCAACAACGCACATTTAGCGCACCAGTTAACAATTCGTTCAGTAGACACCGAGATCGCTGGGGTGTCCGTGACGGGTTCCTGGTTTCAATCCACGGGAAACCGGATGTATCACCGCCAGTACCCGCAGACCTGGTTTTGCTCGGCGCAGTCCTGCCGGGAGGAAAACTCGGAGGCATTTGCGGGGCAGCACGCGGTGAGCTCGACCTCGTTTTATCTGTTCGACGAGGCGAGCGCGATTCCCGATAAGATTTTCGAGGTTGCAGAAGGCGGCTTGACGGACGGTGAGCCCATGATTTTCGCATTCGGCAATCCGACGCGGGTCGGCGGCAAGTTTCACCGGGTCACGTTCGGCTCTGAACGCGAACGCTGGAATCAACGTTCTATCGATTCCAGGACCTGCATTTTGCCCAACAAGACTCAGATCGCGGAATGGATCGAGGACTACGGCGAGGATAGTGACTTTGTCCGTGTTCGCGTGCGCGGATTGCCTCCGAGCGCCGGCGACATGCAGTTCATCGACTCCCAACGGGTTTGGGAAGCGCAGCGCAGACAGCCGCAATGCCTGCCCGATGACGCGCTCATTTGCGGCGTAGATGTCGCCCGTGGCGGCGGAGATTGGAACGTAATCCGATTTCGCAAGGGCCTTGATGCCCGGACAATTCCGCCGATCCGGATTCCTGGCGAGCAGACACGCGATAGTACACTCCTGGTGACGAAGCTCTCGGAAGTTTTGGCAGACCGGCGGCCCGGCCACAAAGTTACCTATATGTTCGTTGACGCAGCCTTAGGCGGTCCGGTAGTCAACCGGCTGCGTCAGCTTGGATTCAACAACGTAAGTGAAATCAACTTCGGATCGCAGTCGCCCGACCCGCACCAAGCCAACATGCGGGCGTTCATGTGGCAGAAACTCAAAGATTGGCTGATCCTCGGCGCGATCCCTGAAGACCAGCGGCTCGAAACCGATCTCACCGGCCCTGGATTTCGGCATAACAAGCGCGATCAGTTGGTGCTCGAATCGAAGGAAGATATGGCCAAGCGAGGGTTGGCAAGTCCCGACGATGGCGATGCGCTAGCCCTGACGTTTGCAAGGCCCGTCGCCCCGGTGACGCTCCAAGAGAACCGTGGACCCATTCAGGCCCCCCGCTCATGGGGCGGGTACGCGCCCTTCGGCTGAAGGTAGTACGGTACCGGATCGTACCGGTGAGCCGCTTATTACGAATAATAACAGGACCACTTTTCTATAACTTACAGCTATTCTCAACGGCTGCCAAGAGTTGCCCAATGTCGCTAGTTATCTAAAGACATGTGCGAATGTTTCGACTTGCAGCTGGTAACGGTGCACAACGCTTCTATGAAGGGGGTGGGCACAAAAATGGGCACAGTGAAGAAAGCGCCCGAGAAAGTTCCTGAATAACCTAAATCATCACACCCCAGACGCCGTCTTTGGGCTGCCTTCTAATGTATTGCCCAAAGAGAGGCACAGTATAAGCGCCGGAGTCAAAATAGACCAGTAAACGCCGCGTGAGCGGCGTTACGGCGGGAAGAAACTAGTCCGCCGGAAAACTGGTTCCAGCAGACATCCCCAACGTGTTTGTGGAACACCGGAGAGGTGTACACAGTGGAGTTATAGGCGCGTGTCCGGCGAGCGGTGATCGTCGACAAGATGAGCGAGCGCGAGGTGGCCCGGCAGTTCGGGCTGGCGCGCGAGACAGTGCGGAAGATGCTGCGGTACTCGGTGCCGCCCGGCTACCGGCGGCTGCAGCCCGTGCGCCGGCCCAAGCTGGGGGCCTGGGTCGGGACCATCGACCAGATTCTGGAAGACGACAAGGCGGAAGGCAGGAAGCAGCGCCACACCGCCAAGCGGATCTTCGAGCGGCTGCGCGACGAGCATCGCTACACGGGCGGCTACACGATTGTGAAAGACTACGTGCGGCTCAGGAAACTGAGTCAGCGCGAGATGTATGTACCGCTGGAACATCCGCCGGGTGACGCGCAGGCAGATTTCGGCGAAGCGATGGTGGTAATTGGCGGAGTGGAGCGCAAGGCGCACTACCTGGTGATGGACCTGCCGCAGTCCGATGACGGCTTCGTGATGGCGTTCCCGGCCGAGACGACGGAAGCGTTCCTGGAAGGCCACAACCACGCCTTCGCCTATTTCGGCGGCGTGCCGCGCACGATCCTCTACGACAACACCAAGATCGCCGCTGGACGGATCTTGGGCGATGGGACGCGGATGAAAACACGAGCATTCACCGAGTTGCAGAACCACTACCTGTTTGCGGAGAAGTTCGGGCGTCCGGGCAAGGGCAATGACAAGGGGAAGGTGGAAGGGCTGGTGGGCTACGCGCGGCGGAACTTCATGGTGCCGCGTCCGCGCTTCGCCACCTGGGAGGAGTTCAACGCGCATCTGCTCAATGAGTGCCAGAAACGGCGGCAGCGCAAGCTGCGGGGACAGCAGCAGACGATCAGCGAGCGGTTCGAGAAAGACCGGGAGAGGCTGCTGCCGTTGCCGGCAGCACCATACGAAGCCTGCGACAAGCATTCCACGCGGGTGACCTCAATGTCGCTCGTGCGCTATCGCACCAACGACTACTCGGTGCCGGTGTGTTGGGGGCACCGCGAAGTGCTAGTGAAAGGGTTCGTGTATGAAGTGGTGATCTGCGCGGCGAGCGAGGTGGTCGCACGCCATCCACGAAGCTATGAACGCGAAGACATGATCTTCAATCCGCTGCATTACCTGGCGCTGCTGGAGCAGAAGCCGAACGCGCTCGACCAGGCTGCACCGCTGGCTGGTTGGGTTCTGCCGGAGGGCTTCCCGCAGATGCACCGTCTGATGGAAGCGCGCCTGGGCAAGAAAGGCAAGCGCGAGTTCATACAAGTTCTTCGGCTGGCGGAAACGTTCGCGCTCACGGAAGTAGCGCGGGCCATCGATGATGCTCTGCGGATGGGGACGATCTCGTTCGATGCCGTCAAGCACCTGCTGCTGTGCCGGATCGAGCGGCGGCCAGCGCGGCTGGATCTGGAGAACTATCCACATCTACCCACGGCGCAAGTGGCGACCACTGCGGCCGCCGACTACCTGGCGCTCCTGCTGGAAAAAGCATTGGAGGCCTGCTGATATGGACACGCCTCAAGTCCTGCTCGACCATCATCTGAAAACGCTGCCGCTGCCGACGTTTCTGCGCGAGTACGACAAAGTCGCGCAGCAATGCGCCGCCGAGGGTGTGGACTTTCCGCGTTACCTGCTGCGCTTAAGCGAACTGGAACTGCTGGACCGCGAACGGCGCGCCACCGAGCGCCGCATCCGCCAAGCGAAGTTCGACGTGGTCAAGAGTCTGGACACCCTCGACTTCCTGGCGATCCATCCTTAAAGAAGTCGCTGGTGCTGGAT
>JALYIB010000119.1 GCA_030775965.1 Acidobacteriota bacterium
CTCATATTCAAACCGAATCCCGGCTGGATGCTGCGTGGCCTTACGCGGCTACTGCGGGTTTTTACGATGAGGTATTGGGCGCGAACGATGAGGTGCGCGGGCACTGGCGGAAGCTGACGGAATCGCTGGCCGCCATGGGGCATGACGGACTGACGCGGCGCTGGCACGAAGGCCGCCGTCTGATTCACGACAACGGCATCACCTATAACATTTACGGCGCGACGCAGAACAATTCGCGGCCGTGGCAGTTGGACCCGATCCCGCTGGTGATGGATCCGGACGAGTGGAAGGCCATCGAGGCTGGGATCACGCAACGGGCGATGTTGTTCAACACGATCCTGGCGGACCTGTATGGGCCGCAGCGGTTACTCCGCGAAGATTTGCTGCCCCGGGAATTGGTGCTGCCGAATCCGGCTTTCCTGCGTTCCTGCTGCGGGATTGTGCCGCAAGGTGGAGTGCATCTGCATATGTATTCGGCGGATCTGGCGCGGTCGCCGGACGGGCAGTGGTGGGTGTTGGCGGACCGCACGCAGGCGCCTTCCGGGGCGGGTTACGCGCTGGAGAACCGGCTGGTGAGCACGCGCGTGATGCCGGAAGTGTTTCGCGCCTCGCATGTGCGGCGGGTGGCCAATTTTTTTCAGGCTTATCGCAACGCGCTGCAGCAGATGGTGCCCGTGCGGCGGGAAAATCCGCGCATTGTGGTGCTGACGCCGGGTCCTTATAACGAGACATATTTCGAGCACGCGTTTTTGGCGCGCTACTTGGGGTACACGCTGGTGGAGGGCGGCGATCTTACGGTGCGCGAGAACCGGGTGTTCTTGAAGACGCTGGGCGGATTGCTGCCGGTGGATGTGATCGTGCGCCGGCAGGACGATCATTTTTGCGATCCTCTGGAACTGCATAGCGATTCGATGCTGGGGGTTCCGGGGCTGGTGCAAGCCGTGCGGTCGGGAACGGTATCGGTGGCGAATGCGCTGGGGTCGGGCCTGGCGGAGTCGCCGGCCTACGCGGCGTTTCTGCCGGGCTTGTGCAAGGAGCTGCTGGGCGAAGATTTGAAGATGCCGACCGTGGCGACGTGGTGGTGCGGGCAGGAAAAGCCGCTGGCTTACGCGGCGGAGCATCTGGAAGATTTGGTGATCAAGCCGACGTTTCCCGGGACGGGCGAGGACCCCATTTTCGGAGCGGGGCTCAGCCGGGAAGAGCGCGAACAGTTGATTGTGAAGATGCGCGCGCGGCCTGGACGGTATGTCGCGCAGGAGCAGGTGGCGTTGTCGACGGTTCCGGTTTGGGAGGGGCGCGCGCTGCAGCCGCGGCATTTGGTAATGCGCGTTTTCGCGGTGAGTACAGGCTCCAGCTATTCGGTAATGCCGGGAGGGCTCAGCAGGATTTCGGCGTCGCTGTCCAACATGGTAGTTTCAATGCAGCGCGGCGGAGGGAGCAAGGACACCTGGGTGCTCGGCGAGGGACCGGCGCCGGAGTTCAGTTTGCTGCGGCCGCCTACGCATCCGCTCGAAGTGAGCCGGGCGACTTTCGATCTACCGAGCCGAGTGGCCGATAATTTGTTTTGGCTGGGACGCTACACCGAGCGCGTGGAAGCGGTGGTCCGAATTTCGCGAGCCATCCTGGGGCGCGTGTTTCAGGAAGGCGATTCCACGCGTACCGCCGGCCTCAATTTGGGATTGCATGTTTTGCAGGCCCTGGGGTATTTGCCGGAGCGGAGTGCGCCGGGCTCGCCCGAACGCGAAATGCTGGACATGATGTACGATCCGGCGAGCTGGCTGGCTTCGAATGTTCACCAGGTGCGGCGGGTCGCGGGGCTGTTGCGCGACCGGATCTCCGTGGATGCATGGTTAATTTTGAATCAGCTCGATCAGCAATTCTCGGCGGCTGCTCCGGCTGAGATGCTGCAGATGGGCGCGGCGCAGGACCGGCTGGATCGAGCCATCATCACGCTGTCAGCTTTCGCGGGATTAGTGATGGAGGGGATGACGCGCGGCGACGGCTGGCGGTTCTTGGATATCGGCAGACGGTTGGAGCGGGCCCTGCAGATGGCCGAATTGCTGCGCAACAGCTTGGCCGAGCATTCGCCCGCCGATGTCGGAGTGCTCGAAGCGGTGCTTGAAATCGCCGATAGCTCGATTACCTACCGGTCTCGTTATTTAACCTCGCTTCAAAACGATCTGGCGTTGGATCTGTTGCTGGCCGATGAGGCCAATCCGCGATCGATTGCGTTTCAACTGGCGCGCTTGCAGGAGGACGTCGATCAGCTTCCCGCGAGTCACACGGCGATTCGGCGGCCGACGGAGGCGCGGCTGGCGCTTTCCCTGCTGACCGGCGTGCAGCTTTCAGACGTGCGGGAGCTGGTGCGGGATGGGGCTACCGGGCCCTCGGTGGCGCTCGAAGCGTTGTGCGCACGGCTCATCAAAGAACTGAACCGGCTTTCGGAAACTTTGACGCGGGCGTATTTCAGTCATTCCCCGCAATCGCGGCAATTGACGGCTCCCTGAGAATTGGATGAAGCTGCAAGCCACTCACACCACGCGCTATCTGTATAGCGATGTTGTCTCCACCTGCCACTCGGAGGCGCATCTGACACCGCGCGCCTGCCCTGGGCAGACGGTGCTCAATCACCGTCTTAGTATCGACCCTGAGCCGGATTTTTCGGCCGACCGCGACGATTATTTCGGTAATCCGGTGACCATGTTTTCGATCAGCCAGCCGCATCGGGAGTTGACCATCACCTCGCGCTGCACGGTGGATCTGACGCCGGCGGGCACCCCTGAATTGCAGCTTTCGCCGCCCTGGGAAGAAGTGCGCGAACGGGCGCGAACGCGCGTGTTGGGGGACGATTTTGAAGCCGCGCAATTCGTATTCGAATCGCCGCTGGTGACGCTGGGCAAATCCTTCGCGGCTTATGCGGCGCCTTCCTTCGAGACGGGACGGCCGTTGCTCGATGCTGCGAACGATCTATCGCGCCGTATCTATGAAGAATTTCAATATGACAAACGGGCGACCACCATTTCGACGCCTATCGATGAGGTGCTCGAAACCCGCCATGGCGTGTGCCAGGATTTCGCGCACTTGATGATCGCTTGCCTGCGGTCACTCGAACTTCCCGTACGCTACATCAGCGGATATTTGCGCAATGACGCCAACCTTACGGGCGCGGAAGCATCGCACGCGTGGGTTTCGGTGTGGTGCCCGGTGCTTGGCTGGCAGGGCTTTGATCCCACCAACAACACCTTGCCGGGCGCGCGCCACGTAACCTTGGCGTGGGGGCGGGATTATTCGGATGTAACTCCGGTAAAGGGTGTTGCGCTAGGCGGCGGCGAGCATGTAATCAGTGTTTCAGTCGATGTTTCTCCGCTTTCGGAACGTTAATCTAAGGGCTCGACCGCGGCACGCAATTTGAAAAACTATTAACGTAAGCCAACCTAACTGTAATCCGCCTAGATAAAAACTCGTCTTAGAAAAATACTGTTCCGGCTTGATTGCTGGGATTCTAACTACCTGGCTACTATCAGTAAGTTCTTGCAACTTAGGAGGATAGAATTTTTCATGAATATTTTAGTGCTGGGCGGAGACGGCTACTGTGGTTGGGCAACAGCTCTGTACTTATCTGCCAAAGGGCATAAAGTATCCACTGTAGACAATTTCGCGCGGCGGCAGTGGGACCACGAATTAGGAGTTCAGACGCTGACGCCGATCCGTCCTTTGGCCGAACGTCTCAAGACCTGGCGCGATGTGACGGGGAATCACATCGAGTCTTTGGTGGGCGATGTTACGGACTATGATTTCTTGGCTTCGACGATGGAGACCGCTGAGCCCGATGCGGTGGTTCATTTTGCGGAACAGCGGTCCGCGCCGTATTCGATGATCGACCGCAAGCACGCGGTTTCGACACAGGTGAATAATGTTGTGGGCACGCTGAATCTGCTATTCGCGATCCGTGAACTGCGGCCCGATTGCCACTTGATCAAACTGGGGACGATGGGCGAGTACGGGACTCCCAACATCGATATCGAGGAAGGCTACATCAATATCGAGCACAATGGACGCAAGGATACGCTGCCATTCCCCAAGCAGCCGCCTTCGTTCTATCACTTGTCGAAGGTTCACGACAGCCACAACATTCTTTTCGCGTGCAAAATTTGGAATTTACGCGCTACCGATTTGAATCAAGGCGTGGTATATGGAACCTTGACGGATGAGGTTGAGCTCGACGAGGCGCTGATCAACCGTTTCGATTATGATGAAGTATTCGGCACGGTACTGAATCGCTTCTGTGCCCAAGCGGCCGTGGGACATCCGCTCACGGTTTACGGAAGGGGTGGGCAGACCCGCGGTTTTCTGGATCTTCGGGATACCGTGCGGTGCATTGAGATTGCGTGTATGAATCCTGCGGCTCGCGGCGAATGCCGTGTCTTTAATCAGTTCACCGAACAGTTTTCCGTGCTGGAACTGGCCAAGATGGTACAGGCCGCGGCAGGCAAAATGGGCTTGCCGGTGGAGATCGACTTCCTGCCTCCGCCGCGCGTTGAAGCCGAGTCGCATTACTACAACGCCAAGCACTCCAAGCTGATCGATCTAGGAC
>JALYIB010000120.1 GCA_030775965.1 Acidobacteriota bacterium
TTTCCATGAGCGTCGCCGGTTTCGCCTCCGACCGCAGCAGCCCGCGTGTCATCGGCGCCGTGGCCGCGTTCTTCAGCATGTCCACCGCATTCTGGTGGGGCTGGGCCAACTACGCCGGCAAGCTGCCCGAGCCCGCGCTCTCCGGAGTCGCGCCCGATGAAGTGGAAGTCCACGGCAACCCCGCGGCGTGATTACTTCAGCAGCGCAATCTTTTCGCTGAGCTCCAGCTCGCGCGCCAGATCGAGTGCCGTTTTGCCCTGCCTATCGCGCACGGTTTTGTCCGCGCCCGCCTCCAGCAGCACCCGCGCGACCTCCGCATCGATCGTCAGTATCAGCGCCATCTGCCCCTTCACATTGCCCCGGTTGAGCTGCGCTCCCGCCGCGATCAAAACCTTGGCGCTGGCGGCATTCGGCGCCTCATGCAGGGGCGTATGGGCGTAAATATTGTCCTGCGCGTTCACATCGGCCCCGGCTGCGATCAGCAGACGCGCCACCTCCGCCGGATCCTCGCCGGGCCGTCCCACCGCGCTCTGTCCCAGCGCATTCAGAGCCGTGCGCCCCGCCGAATCGCGCTGATTCACAGCGGGCCGATGCTTCAGCATTTCCTCCACTACCTGCGGATAATCCGCCGCCGCGGCAGCTTCGAGCGCCGAAAAGTTCTTGGAAAGATTCGGATTCGCTCCCGCTTCGAGTGGCGCGCGCACCTGACCGACGTCCCCGATCTCCGCCGCGCGCAGCAGTTGGTTTTCGAGCGCCGCCTGCGCACAAGCCGCCACCGCCATCGCCGCCCACAACACCGCCCTCGTCACGAACGCAGCTTAGCACCTTCATAATGAAGAAATGGATTCCCTCCAAGGACGCGTGATTCTGGTCACCGGCAGCGCCAAGCGCATCGGCCGCGGCATAGCCCTGCGCTTGTTCCAATCTGGCGCGCGCGTCGCGATTCATTACAGCGCTTCCGCGGAAGCTGCCCGCGCCACCGCCGCCGAATGCGGCAACGCGCCGGTTTTTCAAGCCAACCTCGCACACGTTGCCGGGATCGAACGCTTGTTCGCCGAAGTCGAGCAACACTTCGGACGCCTCGACGGCCTGGTCAATAACGCCGCCCGCTTCACCCGCATCGATCCGCTCAAAATCACCGAAGCCGATTGGGATTCTATTCACGACGTCAATCTGAAAGCCACTTTCTTCTGTTGCCAGCAAGCCGCGCGCCGGATGCTCGCGGGCGACGGCGGCCGCATCGTCAATATCAGTTCGCTCGGAGGCCTGCGTCCCTGGGGCGACCACGCCCATTACTGCGCGTCAAAAGCCGGTGTCATTATGCTGGCACGCGCCTTGGCGAAGGCCTTCGCGCCCAAGGTAACGGTGAACTCGGTCGCTCCCGGCGTGATCCCATTCGGCGAGCACGACGAGCGCATCGAGCGATTAATTTGTAAAACCCCGGCCGAACGCGCGGGCACGGCGGAAGAAATCGCCGACGCCGTGATCTATTTTCTGAGCGCAACCAACTTCGTCACCGGGCAAGTGCTGGCGGTCGACGGAGGCCTCAGCCAGAAGTAGAAATTGGCCCATTTCGTGCTAATAAGAGGGCATGCACGAACTCCACCGCCAAGCCGCCGAGCAGCATGAACTGGCCGCGCGCGCCCATCGCACCGCTGCCGAACTCAACGAAAAGGGCGAAAATTCCACTGGAAACTGGCATGACGAACGGGCCATGGAGCATGCCTGCCGCGCCCACGAACTCGCCAAGGAAGCTCACGCCAAATCTGGGCAGATGGTGACGGTTTAATATGTATAACAACGGATCGCACTACGAAAATCACCAGCGAGCCGCGGAGCTTCACGACGGCGCCGCGCACGCGCATCGCAGGGCCGCCGAGCAGCACGGCAAGGAAGACCATCTAACGGGCGAGGAACGGTCGCGGCAAGCGCTCGAACATTCGCGCACGGCCTTTGAGCGCACCACCCAGGTTCACCAGGAGGCGCCGGGCGCCACTTTCGGACACGCCGAAATTGCCGTCCGCGCGCATGAGCTGTGGCTCGCGAAAGGCTCCCCCGAAGGATCTTCGGAAGCCGATTGGTTCGAAGCCGCGGAACAATTGCGAGCCCAAAAATGACCACCCTTGGACAGATGACCAAATACCGTTACCGTTAACGCCCCTCTCCCAGCAAATCGGCTGAAAGTGAATTGGCGCGACCCGTGCACTAAAGTGGGGCATGCGTGAGCCAACTGACGATCCCGGCAATTACGACGTGGTTACGGAAGTCCGGCGCGAAGCCGCCCTGCTTAAGACCGGAGCCCTGCAGAACGCGATTTTCAACAGCGCCAATTTCTCCAGCATCGCCACCGACGAAAAAGGCGTCATTCAGCTATTCAACGTAGGCGCCGAGCGCATGTTGGGCTACCGGGCAATCGAGGTGGTGGACAAAATTACCCCGGCCGACATCTCCGATCCGCAGGAAGTGATCGCGCGCGCCAAGGCCTTGAGCCTGGAGCTGGCCACTCCCATCACGCCCGGCTTCGAAGCGCTGGTCTTCAAAGCTTCGCGCGGTATCGAAGACATCTATGAGCTGACTTACATCCGCAAGGACGGCAGCCGCTTTCCCGCCGTCGTGTCGGTGACGGCGCTGCGCGACGATCGCGGAGGAATTATCGGCTACCTGCTGATCGGCACCGACAATACGGCGCGCAAGCAGGCCGAAGAAGCGCTGCTCAAAGCGGGCGCCCTGCAAAGCGCGATCTTCAACAGCGAAAACTTTTCCAGCATTGCTACCGACGAAAAGGGCGTGATTCAACTCTTCAACGTCGGCGCGGAGCGGATGCTGGGTTACACGGCCATGGAGGTGGTGGACAAAATCACTCCCGCGGATATTTCAGATCCGCAGGAAGTGATCGCGCGCGCCACGGCGCTGACGCATGAGCTGGCGACGCCCATCACGCCGGGTTTCGGGGCGCTGGCGTTCAAGGCCTCGCGCGGCATCGAAGACATTTATGAGCTCACTTACATTCGTAAAGACGGCAGCCGTTTTCCCGCCGTGGTTTCGGTGACGGCGCTGCGCGACGATGGCGGCGGGATCATCGGCTACCTGTTGATCGGCACCGACAACACCGCGCGCAAGCAAGTGGAAGCCGAGCAAAAGCTGCTGGATCAGCGTTTGCGGGATCAGCAGTTCTACACGCGCTCGTTGATCGAATCGAATATCGACGCGCTGATGACCACCGACCCCGCCGGTATCATCACCGACGTCAACAAGCAAATGGAATTGCTCACCGGATGCACGCGCGATGAGTTGATCGGCGCGCCTTTCAAGAATTACTTTACCGATCCCGACCGCGCCGAAGCCGGCATCAAGCGGGTGCTGAGCGGCAGCAAGGTCACCGACTACGAGCTGACCGCGCGGGCCCGCGATGGCAAGGAAACCGTGGTGTCCTATAACGCCACCACCTTCCACGATCGCGATCGCAAGCTGCAAGGCGTCTTCGCGGCGGCGCGCGACGTCACCGAACGCAAACGCTTCGAGCGCACGCTGCAGGAAAATAACATCGAGCTGGAGCGCGCCAAAGCGGCTTCCGAAAAAGCGAATCTGGCGAAATCGGACTTTCTTTCAAGCATGAGCCACGAGCTGCGGTCGCCATTGAACGCCATCCTGGGCTTCGCGCAGCTCATCAGTTCGGAACTGCCGCCGCCAACCGCTTCGCAGACCGCCAGCATCGATCAGATTCTTCACGCCGGCTGGTATTTGCTGGAGTTGATCAATGAGATTCTGGACTTGGCGCAAATCGAGTCCGGCAAACTGGCGTTGTCGCTGGAGCCGACTTCGCTCGCCGAAGTGATGGCGGAGTGCGAGGCCATGATTGAACCGCAGGGGCAGAAGCGCGGCATCCGCATGACGTTTCCCGATTTCGATACGCCGTGTTTCATTGACGCCGACCGCACCCGCGTGAAGCAGGTGCTGATCAACCTGCTCTCGAACGCGATTAAGTATAACCAGCCGAACGGCACGGTGGCCGTCGATTGCGCCATGAATACGCCGGAGCGCATCCGCATCAGCGTGCGCGATAGCGGCGCGGGGCTCCCTCCCGATATGCTGCGGCAGTTGTTCCAGCCGTTCAACCGCTTGGGCCAGGAAAACAGCGCGGAGGAAGGAACTGGAATCGGCCTGGTGATGAGCAAGCGCCTGGTTGAAATGATGGGTGGATTGATTGGCGTCGAGAGCACCGTTGGGTCAGGTAGCGTTTTTTGGTTTGAATTGAACGCGGCGGTGGCGCCAAGCCTGGGGATAGACCGCTTGGAGTCTCCCGGGATCGCGGAAACACGGGTGGCTAGCGGCGCGCCGTTGCGGACTCTGCTCTACGTGGAAGACAATCCAGCGAATTTGATGCTCATCGAACAATTGATCGCGCGCCGCCCCGACATGCGCCTGTTGAGCGCGCGCGACGCCACGCTGGGAATCAAGCTGGCGCGGGAGAAGCAGCCGGCGGTGATTCTGATGGACATCAATCTTCCCGGCATCAGCGGCATTGAAGCGCTCAAGATTCTCCGCGGCGATCCGTCGACGGCGCACATCCCCGTGGTGGCTCTGAGCGCCAATGCGATGCCGCGCGATGTCGAAAAAGGCTTGCAGGTCGGCTTCTTCCGCTATCTCACCAAACCCATCAAGGTGCATGAATTCATGGAGACCATGGAAGTCGCGCTCGAATATGCGGTGCTGGCGGACGTCCCGGCGAAGTAATGGTCAGCGCCAGCGACATACTGAACGCCAGAATCCTGGTGGTCGACGATAAGCCGGCCAACGTGCAGTTGCTCGAGCGCATGCTGCGCGGCGGCGGTTACACCTCGATCGAATCCACCACCGACCCCAGTGCGGTGTGCGATCTGCATCGCCGTAACCCCTATAGCCTGATCCTGCTGGATCTGCAAATGCCCGGTCTGAACGGCTTTCAGGTGATGGAAGGGCTGAAGGAAATCGAAGGCGACGGCTATCTGCCGGTGCTGGTGATCACCGCGCAGCCCGCTCATAAGCTACGCGCGCTCGAAGCCGGCGCCAAGGATTTCGTCAGCAAGCCGTTTGAGCTGGCGGAGCTGCAGGCACGCGTCCGCAACATTCTGGAAGTGCGGCTGCTGCATTTGAAAGCGCAAGAGCATGGCCGTGTGCTGGAGGAGACCGTGCGCGAGCTGGAGGCCAGCCGTGCACTGATTCAGAAAAAGAGCGAGGAAGAACTGGCCCTCGCGCAGCAGACCCAAGAAAGCCTGCTCCCGCGCTGTCTGCCTCAGTTTGAGAATTTTCGCATTCACGCTTTCAATCATCCGACGCGTTACGTGGGCGGAGATTTCTACGATTTCCTGCAACTGGGGTCCGGTGAATGGATGGGAGTGCTGGCGGATGTATCGGGCAAAGGCATGTCGGCGGCGCTGTTAAGTTCAATGGTGCTGGGCGCTCTCAGCATGGAATTCCACTCGGGGACCCGCGCCGAGGAAGTTCTGAGCCGGGTGAACCGGCTGCTGCGCGAAAAATCCCTGCCGTTCCAGTTCGTCACGCTCTTTCTATTTGTGCTGGGGCCGGATGGCGGCGGGCAATTCATCAGCGCGGGACATAACATCGCTTATTTATTCCGCGCGGCTACGGGAAAGATCGAGGCCTTAAGCCCCGAAGCGTTTGCGTTGGGCATGTTCGATGAGGTGTGTTATGCCGCGAGAACCGTTCAGTTGGACGCCGGCGATGTCCTGGTGATTTATTCCGATGGGCTCACGGACGCGGAAAATCAGCAGGAAGAAATGTTCGGCGAGGAGCGTCTGCTGGAGCTGATCCGGCAGGCAGCGCCGGCCGGGAGCCATGTGCTGGAGTACAAGCTGTTGCGGGCGATTGAAGAATTCACACAGGGCACCCCGCAAATCGATGACATCACCTTCGTGGTGGTGGAGAAAATTGCGGCCTAACCGTTGGCTCTTTCCGCCACCAGCATGGATTCCATGATTTGATCGGAGACCTGTTTCACCCCGGCGGGCGAGTGCGTCAGGAACAGGGTATTGGTCTTGTCGCTCTCGCCGATGGCCTTCAGGGTGTCGAAATATTGCGTCACCATCACCAGCTGCATAACCTCTTTTGCCGACGCCCCTTCGACAACTTTCTGGAACTGCTCGATCGAAACCTGCAAGCCTTCAATGATGGCCTTTCGCTGGTTGGCGATGCCCTGGCCTTGCAGCGCGGTGCTTTCGGCTTGCGCCTCAGCCTTCTTCACCACCAGAATCTTTTCCGCTTCGCCGCGCGCGTTGGCGGCGACCTGCTCGCGCTGCGCGGCATTGATGTCGTTCATGGCCGATTTTACTTTGGCGTCGGGAACGATATCGGTCACCAGCACGTTCACGATTTCATAGCCGAACGCGGCCATGTCGGCGTCCAGCTCCTACTTGACCGCGGCGGCGATGCTGGACTGGCTGGCGAACACTTCATCCAGCGTCATGCCGGGCACGTGTCCTAGAATGACTTGCTCCACGTAGGATTTGATTTGCGCCACCGGGTCAGCCAGTTTGTAATACGCGTCGAAAACTTTTTCCGGACGCACGCGGTTCTGCACGGAAATGGGGATAGTCACGAACACGTTGTCTTTAGTTTTCGTTTCCATGGTCAACGTGATCTGGATCACGCGCAGGCTGACGCGCCCGGCAACGGTGTCGAAGAAGGGAGATTTCCAGTTGAGTCCGGCGTCGGCGATGCGCAGAAACTTGCCGAAGCGGGTGATCACCGCGACCTCGGCGGTGTTGACGGTGAAGAAGCTTCCAAAGATCACGTACAGCCCGATGAAGGCCACGATCGCTAACAAAATCAGAGACAATTGCTCCACAAGTCCTCCTCCTGCGCTTCAAACCGAGTATATAGGAATCGTGCTTCTGACTTCGACGAAGTGTTCTTTGTGGTCGTCGATCAAAGTGTTCCAGGGGTCGGGCGACGCGGCCCCATCCGGCGCCAAGTTGGCTGCTTCACTTGGCATTTGAAGGACCTATTCTAGAGTTTGATTCAGAATCGTCTCGGCCTGTTCTTTGCGGAAGGCGTTGAGTTTTTGTTCGAGGTCGGGGCGTTCAAGAGCGAGGATGGCGATGGCCAGCAGGGCGGCGTTGATGGCTCCGGCTTTGCCGATCGCCAAGGTGCCGACGGGAATTCCGGCGGGCATTTGCACGGTGGAGAGCAGGGAATCCATGCCGCGCAACATTTGGCTTTCCATAGGCACGCCGAGGACGGGCAGAAGGGTGTGAGCGGCCAGGACTCCGGCGAGGTGCGCGGCGCCGCCGGCCGCGGCGATGACGACCTTCAATCCGCGGGCGCTGGCCCCGGAAGCGAACTCGGTAGCGGCCTGCGGAGTGCGGTGCGCGGAGAGCACGCGGCTTTCGTGGGGGACGCCGAAGCGGGTAAGAGTTTCGCTCGCGTGCTTCATGGTTTCCCAATCGGACTTGCTGCCCATGATGACGGCGACGAGGGGTGCGGAGGTGTTCATAGAAAATTCTTCCCTTTACTAGGCTAAGCTCTTTTTTAATTCGTTGTCGACGGCGTCCATGAAGGCTTCGGTGGTCAAGTAGGGGTGGTCGGCGCGGATCAGGCTGGCCAGGTCCTTGGTCATCTTGCCGGATTGGACTACGTCTACGCAGGCCTTTTCCAGAGTTTGCGCGAACTTCACCACTTCGGGAGTTTTATCCATGTTGCCGCGGTATTGCAGGCCGCGGGTCCAGGCGTAGAT
>JALYIB010000121.1 GCA_030775965.1 Acidobacteriota bacterium
CTCCTAGAGTGGGGACTTTCGACCACGGCGCGGCGGCTGCGCAGGGCCTTCGCACCTCGATCAATGCGAACCGGGAAGGACGATAGTTCTAGTAGTAACATTTCGTGACTGGCTCTTGATCCAGTCACGATTTAAGTGTGAAGATTCCAAGAAAGAGATTTGATTTTCGGAGGTCCGCGAGTCCCTCTCGCGGAGCTAAATCTCAACTGGAGGAAGTCATGAAGAAGGTTGTACAGCTATTGCTTTTGACAGTGGCGCTGGCAGGGTTTGTACTTGCCAATGACCGCCCCGAAACCCCCAAAGTACCCGAGATCGACGCGTCCAGTGCAGTTGGAGCGGCAGGTCTGCTGGCGGGTGCGGTGCTGCTTTTAAAGACGCGGCGGAAGAAGTAGCTTCCGGGCGTTTGCCTCAACCCCATCGATCGCCAAGGGACGCATGCTGGAAACGTTCAGCCAAAATCTGACGGAAATCCTAGGTCCCTTGGCCTGGTGGACCCGCCAGTTTCTGGCGCGGGCGTGGGGGCCGGAGGCTCGAGATTTCTTCCTGTGGCTGGCCGGCGTTCTGCTGGTCATCGATCTTCTTTACAGATTCTGGAGGCGGCCAGGCACGGCTCCAGGGCGACTTTATTGGCATCCGTCGGCGCGCTTGGATTACAAGTTTCTTCTCTCGCAACAACTGACCAACGCGCTCATCATGGGGCCCATGCTGCTGTCGGCGCTGGCGTTGGGGAGCTGGGGCGCGAAGATATTAGCGTCGTGGCTCGGACCCGGGCCGGCCTGGACGCCAGGCTGGGGGGTACTGGCCGGGTTCGCCGTCCTTCGCCTGGTGCTGTTCGATATCGGCCACTACATTAGCCACTACCTGCAGCACAAGGTTGCATTTTTTTGGGAATTTCACAAGGTGCACCACGCAGCGGAAGTGCTGACGCCGCTGACCGCTTACCGCACCCATCCCATCGAAAGCGTAATGGACAGCGTGTTTCAGAATCCTTTACAGGCATTGAGCGTGGCCGCTTTTTACTACCTCTACGGCCGCGATCATTCGGTAACGACTTTCGCGGGGATGAATGCATTCCTCATTCCTTGCTTCCTGATTTCGAGCCTGCGGCATTCGCACTTGTGGATTTCTTTTGGCCCGAAGCTGGAGCACATCTTCAGCAGTCCCGCGCAGCACCAGATCCACCACAGCAGCGCGCCGCAACACCTGGATAAGAACATGTCGGAGTACTTTTCCTTTATTGACTGGATGTGCGGCACGTTATACGTTCCGCGAGGAAAAGAGACGCTGGACTTCGGGCTCCACCAGGACCCCGATCACGAGTTGAATACAGTGTGGAGGTTCTACTGGGTGCCCTTCAAGCGAGCCTTCGGCGGGCTGTTGCGCCCAGCGGCGGCGCTGCCGGAGAGATCCGGCGCGGGGCCTTTCAGCGGAAATTTGTGTTAACTTAGTCAAAAGCGTGGAGGCAACAATTTTGAAACACCGAATCTTATCCGTACTGGTAGTTAGCGGCGCCTTGATGATTCCGGCGGTCCCACTGCTGGCTCATCACTCGTTCGCGGCTGAATACGATTCGACGAAGCCGATAACCTTGACGGGCATCGTCACGAAGATGGAATGGCAGAATCCGCATGCGCGTTTTTACGTGGACGTGAAGGACGACGCGGGCAACGTCACCAACTGGGAATTTGAGCTCGGCAGCCCCAACGGTTTGATGCGCAAAGGCTGGACGCGCAATTCGCTCAAAGAGGGCGATAAAATCACCGTCGACGGCTACCTGGCGAAGGACGGCGCGCATCTGGCGAACGCGCGCACCGTGGCGTTGGCCGATGGCCGCAAAATATTTGCAGGCGCGGCTGAGGACGGCGGTCCCAGCAAATAAATACCTGGCTGGGGCGGCAGGAGACTCTCGCCAAGTAGCTAGGGATGTGAGTTTGTACTAACCGCGTTTTGCTGTTGTACGCTTTGGCGCAGCCCACGCCGTGTTTGGCGGCTGTACGCTTGGCCCAGGTGGTGATCGAACGCGGGCGATCGAACTCAAGTGATGGGCGGCGCCGTGAACGGTTGAGCGGCGAAACCTTTTCTCAAAGGCGATGACTGGCCCGGGCGTCATGACCTTCGACGCGCTTCAGTTTTTCTCCGGTCGCTTCTTTTTTGGCGATCCGATCTTGAATGCAACGGTCTGCGACGGCTATCGGTTCTTCAAAACCAGATCGTTGATACAATACTAGTGAGTCTGATAGCCTTGTAGCGGCGGTTCGATAGCACAGTATGGGCAAAATTCAATACATTTTAAACGGGAAACCAATTAGCGGGACCTACGAACCGGGGATGACGTTCCTGGATTTGTTGCGCGAGGATAACGGCATCACGTCGTCTAAAAACGGCTGCGCTCCGGAAGGCGCGTGCGGGTGCTGCGCGGTGCTGGTGGACGGGCAGCCGGCGCTGGCGTGTTTGCGCCAGCCGCAACATATGGAAGGGCGCGAAGTGGTCACGCTCGAAGGCGTTCCCGAGGAGATGCGCAATCTGCTGGGCGAAGCCTTCGTCAGCGAAGGCGCGGTGCAGTGCGGGTTCTGTATTCCGGGCATCGTGATGCGGGCGTCGTGGTTGATTAGGAGCGGACGGGCTACGGATCGCGCCGCTATAGCCAAGGCGCTCGACGGGCATCTGTGCCGCTGCACGGGTTACGCGCGCATTCTGGACGCCGTGCAAACCGCGGGCGAGGCCTGGAGCAAGGTCAACGGGAACAAGGGTCGAGGCGTCATTCCAAAAGAGCCGCGGCGGCATTTTTATTTTGGCGAGCAGTACGGGCGCACGCGCGCTACGCCGACCAAAGAGAACGGCATTGGGCAGTCTCCTTCGCGCTATTACGGCATCGAGCAGGCCATGGGCGACCGGCCGTTCGTCGATGACATGCGAGTGCCGGAGATGCTACATGGGGCTCCGGTATTGAGCGAGCATCCGCGGGCCAAGGTTCTGGCGATACATACGGAAGAGGCGCTGGCGATGCCCGGCGTGGTCAGGATTCTGGGAGCTTCCGATGTGCCCGGACAGCGCGGCACCGGTTTGACAATTCCCGATCTGCCGATTTTTGTGGCAGTGGGCGAAACCACGTGTTGTGTGGGCGATATTTTTGTTCTGGTGGTGGCCGATACGGCTTTCCACGCGCGCGCGGCGGCGGCGAAGGTGCGGATCGAATATGAAGTTTATGAGCCGGTGACGGACCCCTTCGCGGCGCTCGAACCGGGCGCGCCGCAGGTGCATGCGCCGGGCAATCTGCACGTGCATCCGAATCTGCTCGACACCACGGCGTTCTCACGCGGCAATGTGGATGAAGCATTCGCTTCGGCGGCGCACGTGATCGAACAGGTATTCTCGACGCAACCGATCGAGCCGGCGTTTCTGGAACCGGAAGCTTGCCTGGCGCTGCCGCAGGGCAAGGGCGTCAAGGTGTGGACGCAAAGCCAAGGATCGGTTTTCGACCAGAAGCAAATCGCCGCGACGCTGAAGCTGCCGCTCGACGATGTGGAGATTGCGCTGGCGGCTAGCGGCGGTGCGTTCGGCGCCAAAGAAGAGCTGTCGATTCAGGCGCAGACGGCGCTGGCGGCGTTCTTGATGGGGCGGCCGGTGAAGACGGTGCTCACGCGCAAGCAATCGACGCAGTTGCATCCCAAGCGGCATCCGATGACGATGCATTACAAGGTCGCCGCCGATGCCGAGGGCCATCTGCTGGCGGTGCGCGCCCGTATCGTGGGCGACACGGGCGGTTACTCGGGCACGGGCGGCAAATGCCTGCTGCGCGCGGCCTGCCACTCATGCGGGCCGTATCGCGTGCCGAGCGTGGATATCGAATCGAAGGCGGTCTTCACCAACAATCCCACCAGCGGAGCGATGCGCGGGTTTGGCACCAATCAGGCGCACTTCGCCATGGAAGGGATCATGGACATGCTGGCCGAGAGGGTGGGCGTCGACGGCTACGATATCCGCGAGCGGAACGTCCTGCTTCCGGGCGACGCGTTTGGAACCGGACAAATCATGCGCGAGAGCTGCGGAATCCTAGAGACTCTGCAAGCCGTGAAAGATATTTACAAGGGCGCGAAGTATGCCGGGATCGGCTGCGGGATCAAGAGCACGGGCATTGGGAACGGCACCATCGATAGCGGTCACGCCGCCATTCGCGTGCTCGCGGGCGGGCGCCTGGAGATTCTGACGGGCTACACGGAAATGGGCCAGGGGCTGTTCACGACAATCCGGCAGGCGGTGTGCGAGGAGACTGGCTTGCCGCCCGAAATCATGACGGTCCGATGGGATAAAGACCTGGGCAACAAGTGCGGCGAAACTTGGGCCTCCCGCGGGACCACATTGAGCTGCGCGGCGTCACAGCGCGCGGCTCAGAAATTAGTCGACGACCTGAAACAATCGACGCTTGAACAATTGGCGGGCCGCGAGTACTTGGGCGAATATATTTGCAACTTCACTACGAAGCCGGGGACCCCGGAAGCCGCCGACAATCCAACAACGCATCTGACTTTTAGCTATGCCACCCAGGTGGTGATTTTGGGCGAAGACGGCCGCATGGAGCGCGTCATCGCGGCGCACGACGTAGGGCGCGCGATTAATCCGAAGGCCTGTGCCGGGCAGATTGAGGGCGGCGTGCACATGGGATTGGGCTACGCGCTTTCCGAAGATTTCACCAGCACCAACGGCAAGCCGGACTCGCTGCTGCTGCGCGATTTGGGAATTTTGAAGGCGAAGGACACGCCTCCGGTGGATGTGATCCTGATCGAAGTCCCGGACGAGGTCGGCGGTTACGGCGCAAAGGGAGCGGGCGAAATCGGCTTAGTCCCGACGGCCGGAGCTGTGGCTGGCGCGCTGCACGCTTACGACGGAATTCGCCGCTTCAGTTTGCCGATGCAGAATTCGCCGGCGGCGGCGGCGTCGGTTCCGAAATCGCGGCGCAAGACTGCTGTGCCGGCCTAGGCGTGGTCCAGAATAATCTTCAGGCGGTCATCGGCGCCGTCTTCCACTAGGCCGATCGCCGCCTCTAGTTCGGTCAGGTGCATGCGGTGGGTGACCAGCGGTTCCAGGCGCACCATACCGCGGCCTACTAGGTCGATCATCCCCGTGAAGTCCTCGGCCGTCGCGGCACGGGCGTTGATCAGGGTTAGTTCCTTAAAATACAGCTCGTAGAACGGCAGCGCACCTTCTTTCGCGCTGACGATGCCGAACATCAGGATGCGTCCGCCGGGCCGCACCATGCGGATGGCGTCGG
>JALYIB010000122.1 GCA_030775965.1 Acidobacteriota bacterium
GCCCAGTGGATGGCTTGCTGGTAGCGCGACTTTTCGGATTCGCTGCGGCGGAGTTGGCGGCGTATGAAGAAGTGCTGGTAGGTGGCGGCGCCGGCGGTGGAGAGCCAGGCGACGGCGGCGGGCCCGAAGAGCGGGAAGACCAGGCCTTGGCGGAAGAAAAGTAGCGGTGCGGCGAGCGAGGCGAGGACGATGCCCACGGCGATGGTGTAGGCGGTGTAGCCGGAGAGCAGTGCGAAGGTGAGGCCGGCGGCGGTTGTGAAGAGGAGGGAGAGTCCGAGCGGGGCGAGGTCTCCGGAGGGTTGAAGGAAATCGGCGCTCGCCATGGTGGCGAAGGCGTGGGCGTGGACTTCCACGCCGGGGACGTTTTGGCCGTAGGGATTCAGCAGGCGGTCGCGTGCAGCGGAGAGGGCGGTGATTCCTAGAAATACAGTCTTGCCGTGCAGGAGGTTTGTATTGCCGTCGATGTGCAGGGCGGAAACGGTGGGGACGCCGCTGGGCAAATAGCGGATGAACATGGGGCGGCCGGCGTCGGCTTTGGCGGCGGGGATTACCGTGGTGCCGACAGAGACATCGCCGGGCGATTCGGTAAGCGGTTGCGCGCGGGAGATGCGGAAGGCTTCGAGGGCGAGCGCCCAGCGGCGCTGGTGGTTCACGGTTTCTTCGAGCGATACTTCGCGGCTGACGCCGTCGTAGCGGTCGATTTCGGGATGCACGTGGCCCACGGCTGCGGCGGCGCTGGCGAAGCGCGGAAGGGGATCTTCCCATGCGCCGCCTACTAAATCGCAGGGCAGAACGAGGTTTTTGGTATTGCGCAGAGCGGCTTCGAGGCGCGCGTCTTCGGTATTGTCGCCCTTGTCGGCTAACAATACGTCGAGCGCGACGGCTTGCGGTTGGGCGGCGGCGATCTGTTGCAGAGTGTCCGTCAGGATGGGGCGGATGCCGCGCATGCCGCCGCGGGCGCGCAGAGTTTCTTCGTCGATCGCTACCACTACCGAGGGCGTGGCGGCGGTTTTCAGGGGAGTCATCTGCGTCATCAAGTCGTAGGCGTAGCGATCGACGCGCGCGGCCAGGGCGGTCCAACCGGCAAGGGTGCCGAGGGCGAAGCATCCGGCTAGCACCGCGATGTATGCGAGATTGCGCTGGCTTGCCAACTCACACAATAGTGTACCGTCCGGCGTATATTAGGTCTCATGCGGCAAGCCCTGGTTTTTGCGCTGGCGATTTTTCTGGTGGGGTGTACGAAGACTCCGCCGCCGTTGGCGGATTCGGAAAAACTCACGCAGGATTTCATTTACGGGGACTTGGCGCTATTTCCGGTGAGTGCGACGGCGGCGGGGTATCACCAGCACAATGGGATGACGCTCGATGGGATGCTCGACGACTATAGCGCCGCGGGGATCGATCAGCAGCGGCAGTTTTGCACCGACATTCAGAATCGCGCCGGGGCTCTGGACGCCAGCAAACTCGATCAGGAACAGAAGGCGGACCTGGACATCATCACCAGTAACAGCGGGCTTTGCCTGCTGGAGTTGAATACGCTTCAGAGTTTCAAACATAATCCAACGGTTTATGTGGAACTGGTGGGCAACGCGTTGTTCACGCCTTACATGCTGAATTACGCCGCCGCAGAGCAGCGGTTCGATCACATCATCAGCCGGCTGGCGAAAGTTCCGCTGCTGTTTGAGCAGGCCAAAGCTAATTTGACGGACTCGCCGGAAGTTTGGAATCGTGTGGCGCGGGAGGAGAATGACGGGAACATCGAACTGATCGACAAGACTCTGCGGGGGGCCGTGCCGGAATCGCGCAAGGCGGCTTACGCGGCTGCGGCCGGCAAGGCCATCGCGGCGGCGCGGGATTTCAATACATTTTTGAAGGGTCCGCTTTCTAAAGAAACTTCCGATTGGCGGCTGGGCAAGGAGAAATACGCGCAGAAGTTTGCTTTGGTATTGGCGTCCGGGCTGACGCCCGAGCAGCTGCTGGCGGCGGCTGAGGCGGATTTGAAAACGATGCGTGCGGACATGGCCAGGGTGGCTGCGCCACAAACGGTGGAGCAGGCGCTGGAGGCGGCAGCGCGGCAGCACACGACTCGCGAGAATTATATTCCCCAGGCCAAAGAAATGCTGGCGCAGGCCACGGCTTTCGTCAAGCAGAAGGATCTTCTCACTTTGCCGGCGCGGGCGAACTTGCAGGTCACGGAAACGCCGGAGTTTCTGCGCGGGATCTATGGAGTGGGGGGATTCAATGCGGCGCCACCGCTGGAGCCGCAACTGGGCGCGTTCTATTGGGTCACGCCGATTGCATCGAGTTGGCCGGCGGCGCGCGCGGAATCGAAGCTGCGGGAGTACAACGATTTCGGGTTGCAGGAGTTGACCATTCACGAGGCTATGCCGGGGCATTACGTGCAATTCGAATATGCCAACGATGTGCAGCCGGTGTCGCGGCGGCTGTTGCGCGCGCTCTTTTCAAACACGCCGTATGTGGAGGGATGGGGCGTTTACACGCAGCAGTTGATGTCGGACGCGGGGTATCTGGACAACAGCAAGGGGCTGCGGCTGACTTTCGATAAGCAGATTTTGCGGGTGCTGGCGAATACGATTCTGGATGTGCGGCTGCAAACCATGGGCATGACGGAGCAGCAGGCCATCGATTTGATGATCCAGGACACGTATCAGGAAAAAGAAGAAGCGACTGCGAAATTGCAGCGGGCGCAGCTTTCTTCCTGCCAGTTGCCGACTTACTTTGTGGGGTGGAAGGGCTGGCTGAATGTGCGGTCGCATTATCAGCAACGGAAGGGCGCGGCTTATTCGTTGAAGGAATTTCACGAGGCGGCGTTGAAGGAGAGCGGCGTTTCGCTGCCGGCGTTAGAAGGATTGCTGAACTGATTTCGTGAGGTGGGCGCGGACGATGAAGCGTTGGGGCGCGCTGCCGATATAGTAGAACGGATAGCAGGTGATCAAGGTGAGAGTGGCGTCGCCGGTTGGCCGGATCACTTCGGTCTGGGTGGGTTGCACGATGGCGGTGGAATCCACGCTGTACCGATAGTCGCCAGCGGGGCGTTTGACGGAGATTTCGTCGCCTTGGCGGATGTTGCGCAGTTCGCGGAAGAACGTGTCGCGGTGGCCGGCCAGCACCAGGTTGCCGCGTTCGCCGGGGGCGGCTGTTCCGCGTAGGTGTCCGACGCCGCGGGCCAGGGTGTCGTCGGTGGTGCCTTCGAACACGATCACCGAAAGGTCCAGGCGGGGGATGTCGATGCGTCCCAACAGGCTGCCTTCAGCGGCAACCTTAGGCGCGTCCGTTCCGGGGTCGCCCGGGAGGACGTGATTGAGAGTCCAATTGGCTTGGGCCTGGTCATAATGGGCGCGTCCCCAGATGAAGGCGCAATAGCCAAGGGCTAGACAGCCTGCTACCCACAGAAAGGCTTCGATCCAAGCAACGGTGCGGTTTCTCTTGATCCGGACCTGCATCATTGGGAAAGAAGCACGTTGCTTGCCAAAGTAGTCTAAGGGGCGGTGGTGTTGCGGGTTCGCAGTAAATCGAGGATTAGCAGCGCGGCTCCCATGGTGATGGCGCTGTCGGCGACGTTGAAGGAAGGAAATTCGTAGGAGCCGAGGAAGACTTGCAGGAAATCGGTGACGGAGCCGCGGAAAACACGGTCCCATAGATTACCGAAGGCGCCGCCGAATACGAGCGCTAGCGAGGTAGATGTCAGCGCGCTTGCGGTCTTGGGGAGACGCCAGAGCATCACGCCGACGACGGTCATGACCAACATAGACACGCCGACTAGCAGCACAGCGCGGACGATGGGCGGGGCGGAGGCCAGCATGCTAAAGGCGGCTCCCGGGTTTTCGGCGTGGACGATGTTGAAGATGCGAGGGATGACTACGGTGACGTCCCAAGGGGCGTAGCTCGAGCGGATGTAGAGCTTGCTCACTCGATCCAGCATCACCACCAGGAGGATGATGATGGCGGATCGCACGCGCAGATTCATCCGAGAATTTCCTTCAGGGCTGCGGCGCAGGGTTCGCAGGCGGGGCCGGTGAACACGGAATATTTCCAGCAGCGGTCGCACTTGGCGCCTTCGGCGCGTTCCACTGTTACTTTCAGATCGTCGCCGGGTTCGAGGATCACTTGGGATGTGATGAAGAGGGCGGGGAGGCCGGCGGCGTAGTCGTCTAGTTGGGCTCCAGCCAGGCGAACTCGCGCTTCTAGCGACGTGCCGATGACCTTCAGTTGGCGGGCTTCTTCTAACGCTTTCAGGACTACGTTGCGGACTTCGAGGAGGCGTTCCCAGCGGGCTAGCTTGGCGGCGTCCAGACCGGAGGCTACTTCTTCGGGATTGGGCAGCAACGCCAGGTGGACGCTTTCCGGTGCGCCGGCGGGCTTGCGGGTATAGCTCCAGACTTCTTCGGTGGTGAAGGCCAGCAGCGGGGCGGCCAGGCGGGTAAGCGCGTAGTGGACCTTATACAATGCTGTCTGGCCGCTGCGGCGGGCATGGCTCTTGGGGGCGGCGGTGTAGAGGCGGTCTTTGAGCACGTCGAAGTAGACGGCGCTTAGATCTGTCGTCGCGAAATCGTAAATGGCGCGGTACACCTTGTGGAAGGCGTTCTCGGTGTAGGAGACGCGCGCGCGGCGGATCAGGTCTTCGGTTCTGGAGAGAATCCAGCGGTCGATTTCGGGGAGCTCGTTAACGGGTACGGCGTCGAGTTCGGGATCGAAATCGTGAAGATTGCCTAGCGCGTAGCGGAAGGTGTTGCGCAGTTTGCGGTAGGCTTCGATCAGCCGGCTGACGATGGTGTCGGAGAAGCGCACGTCTTCGGTGAAGTCGACGGATGCGGTCCATAGGCGCAGCAGTTCTGCGCCGTATTTGTTGATGACTTTCTCGACTTCTTCGGCGCCTTTGGATTTTGAAAGCGCGTGGCCTTCGCCGTCAAGGGTCCAGCCGTTGGTGGCGGTGGCGCGGTAGGGGGCTTGGCCGCGCAGGCCTACGGCGATCAGCAGGGAGCTGTGGAACCAGCCGCGATACTGGTCTCCGCCTTCGAGATACATGTCGGCGGGCCAGGGCAGGTGGTTTTCGGGAGTCAGGACGGCTAGGTGACTCGCGCCGGAATCGAACCAGACGTCCAAGATGTCGGTCTCTTTGCGGAACGAGGCAAATCCGCAGTGGGAGCACTGGACGCCGGGGCCTACTAGCTCGGCGGCGTCGGTCGAGTACCAGACATCGGCGGTATGGATGCGGATCAGGTCCACTACGCGGTCAAGAATTTTGCGATCGGTAAGCGGCTGCTGGCAGGCGTCGCAATAAAACACAAGGATGGGCACGCCCCAGGCGCGTTGGCGGGAGATGCACCAGTCGGGGCGGGTGGCGATCATGTTGCCGATGCGTTCTTCGCCCCAGGCTGGGTTCCACTTCACATTCTTGATGGCGGCGAGGGCCTTCTGACGCAGGGTTCCATTGTTAACGACGCGATCCATGCCGACGAACCATTGCTCAGTCGCGCGGAAGATGGTGGCGTGGTGGCAGCGCCAGCAATGCGGGTAGCTGTGCTCGATCTTGCGCATGCCGAGCAGCGCGCCTTTATCTTTAAGGATGTCGATGACGATGGGATTGCCATCCCATACCGTCTTGCCCAAGAGTGCTTCGGGCAGCTTGCCGGGGGCGCCTTCGGCTTGAAAGAAACGGCCGGCGCCGTCGACCGGGCAATACACGGGCAAGCCGTTTTCGACGCCGATTACATAGTCTTCCTGGCCGTGACCGGGAGCGGTGTGCACTGCGCCAGTGCCTTGTTCCAGAGTCACGTGCTCGCCTAGCAAGCCCATGGAATTGCGCTCCAGGAAGGGATGACGAAAGACGGAGTTCACTAGCTTCGAACCTTCGAACGTCGTCAAGACTTTCGGCGAATCCCAGGCGCAGGCTTCGGCGGTGGCGTCGAGCAAATCCTGGGCGACGATGTACACATCTCCGCCGACTTCAACGGCAGCGTAAGTGTATCGGGGGTGGAACGCGATGCCGAGGTTCGAGGGGATGGTCCAGGGGGTGGTGGTCCAGATCAGTCCCCAGACTGTTTTGCCGGCGAGCGCGGGATCGATGGCGGCGGGGCCGGTGGTCAGCGCGAAGCGAACCCAGATGGACGGGCTGGAGTGGTTCTGGTACTCGACTTCGGCTTCGGCAAGCGCGGTCCGGTCATGGATGCACCAGTTGACGGGCTTGAGGCCTTTGTAGACGTAGCCCTGGTCGAGAAAATCGACGAACGCGCCGGCGATGACGGCTTCGTACTGCGGCGACATCGTGAGATAGGGGTCCTGCCAGCGGCCGAAGACGCCAAGGCGGATGAAGTCTTTGCGCTGCAGGTCTACGTATTTTGCGGCGTACTTGCGGCAGGCGGCGCGGATTTGCGCGGCGGTCATTCCGGCCTTCTTCGATCCTAATTGTCCGTCGACTTTGATTTCGATGGGGAGGCCGTGACAATCCCAGCCGGGGACGTAGGGGGAATCGTAACCCTCCATGGTCTTAAGTTTTACGATGAAGTCCTTCAAGAGTTTGTTGAAGGCGTGGCCGAGGTGAATGTTGCCGTTCGCGTAGGGCGGCCCGTCGTGCAAAATATACTCCGGCTGACCGGCGCGGGCTTGGCGAATCTGCTGGTAGATGCCGGACTTCTCCCATTGTTCCAGCAGCTTAGGCTCAAGTTGCGCGAGATTGGCTTTCATCGGAAAGCCGGTTTGGGGAAGGTTGACGGTTTTTTTCAGGTCGAGCCTATTCAGATTCAAAACGGTCTGGTTCAGATCGGTCTTGACGGAGTCCATCGGATGTCCTCTTATGTTACACCGTAGGGCGCGCGTTTCCGGTGACCGCCTTTTGGTCATTGACAGAAATGTCAGATCAGCTTAAGATGCTGTTCACTGTATTCCGGCACTTCGTAGTTAGGTAAGGTCCCTGAATGACTTTCCAAGTCGGTGAGAAGGTAGTTTACCCCAACCACGGGGTAGCCACGATCGAGAATATCAGTAGTCGCGCCTTCGCTGGGCAACAGGAGCGCTTCTATCTGCTGCGCCTCTCGGCGGGCAGCCTTACGGTGATGGTCCCGTTTTCGCACGCCGACCATGTTGGCTTGCGCAAGGTGACGCGCAACGGTCAGCTGGCCCGGGTGATCGAGTATCTGGGCGAGGGGCGGCGCAAGCGCCAACTCGATTGGAAGGACCGCTTCAAGGAAAACACCGAGAAGATGCAGAAGGGCAACCTTCTGGAGATTGCCGAGGTGTTGAAGAGTCTGCTGGTGCTGCAGGCCGAAAAGCCGCTGTCGTTTTGCGAGAAGAAGATGCTCGACCGGGCAAGGCACATGCTGATTACGGAGCTTTCGACGTCTCGCGGCTGGACGGAAACTGACGCGGCGAAGGCGCTGGATCAGGCGCTGTGCAAGGCGCAGTTGCATTTACCCGAGAAGATCTGATTCCCTCTCGCACGTATAATTGAGTTAGCGAGCGTATGGCGCAACGTCTTCGTTTCCGCATGGAATATTGGAAGGACGGCGACTGGTATGTTGGCCGCCTCCCGCAGGTGCCGGGGGTATTTAGCCAGGGCGCTACGCTCGACGAACTGGAGCGTAACATCCGGGACGCTTATCGATTGATGCTCGAAGAGCAATCGTCTCCTGACGCTGTCGAGGTCGAGACACGGGAGATTGAAGTTCTTTCCTGAAGCGCCGCGAACTCATTCGTGGTTTGGTGCGTTCGGGGTGTGCATTGAAGAAAACTGGCGGCGGTCACGACGTTTACTTCAATCCCGTAACGAATCGGTCCGCTCCTGTACCGCGGCACGCTGAAGTGCCGAACTCGCTCGCCAAGCTGATCCGGAAACAATTGGGATTGCGCGACGATGGGCCGAACTCTTAGTGCACGCGTTCCTTGATGCGTTCGCGGATTACCAACTCGTCAAAGATCGCCAGCACTTGCTTGCGGTAGTGGTAGGCGCGCTGGAGGCGGGCTTGCACCGCCAGTTCGTTGCAATGGCGCTTCAGGAGTTTGTCGAGCAGTTTGCGGGGGACGTCGATATCGCGGCGGAGGGAATCGGCGGAGTGGCCGCGCAGGAACAGCCCGTAGAACAGAGCCGCTTCGCGCTGCGGCGCCATCGGATCGATTTCGTCCAGCAGCAAATTGCCAGGCGCCGGGTTGCGATCGGTCTGGGTCCGGGCGATCATGATTCCAAAAACGAAGTATAAACGGCTGGCGCTACTGGCGCAATAGGCTGATTGAATTAATTCCCCCTAGGTGGCCGCGCGCGGATGCGGGGCGGGCGCAATTTTTTCCGATTCCGATTAAAGAGAATTTGTCCGAACTCTGCGGATTCTGACCCACTCCGCAAACAGCGGTGGATTCTCCAGCCAAGTGGCTAGCCACAAAATCATTTCCTCTTTTTCCGCGCGCTTTGCTGGATTTCTGGCTGCCAGGCGCGCGTGATCCTTGGCGGTGATCACCAGGCGCCGGACGGCCATGCGGCGGGGGGCGTCGCCGGGAACGTATTCTTCGAGTAACTTGAGCAGGCTTGCGGCGAGGTCGTCGAAGGTCGCTTGGCGGACGCCTTCCACCATGGCAGCGAGGGGCACTCCGCATTCGCGAACGAGTTTTCGCAGGTAGCTTTCCGACACTGGGGCTAAGGCAGTGCATAGTTGCGCGAACTCGGCTTCACCGATGCGGGCGGGGCGGTGTTGGTCGAGCCAACGGGCTAACTCAGCGGATTTTCCTCTGCGTGGCATGGCGGTAGGCGATCACGGCTTTCTCGTGCTGGGCGATGGTGGTCGAAAACTGGTGGCCGCCGCCGGCGGGCTTGGCGACGAAATAGAGGAAGGGGGTGTCGGCTGGCTCGAGGGCAGCGCGTAATGACTCGGCGCTGGGATTTGCGATGGGGCCGGGCGGCAAGCCGGCGTTTTCGTAGGTGTTGTAGGGATTCGCGCTGGCTAGATCCGATTTATGAATCGTTCCGCGATAGCGATTTTCGAGCAGGGCGGCGTAGATGGCGGTGGGGTCGCACTGGAGGCGCATGCCTTGCGCCAGGCGATTGCGGAAGACGCTGGCGACCACGGGGCGCTCGGCGGGCGACGCGGTTTCTTTTTCTACGAGCGAAGCCAAGGTTACCGCGCCGCGCGCGTCGGCGGGATGAGTGGCGGTGAGCTTGGACCATTGCTTGCGAAATTCGTCGGTCATTATCTTCGTTAGGCGCGCGGGAGTGGCGGTGTGGGACAAGCGATAGGTGGAGGGGAAGAGATAACCTTCCAGAGTTTTCGCTTGGGGAGAGAGGTCGCGGATGAGCGAGGGGTCTTCGGCGGCGGCTAGAAAATCTTCCGCGGACATGACGCCATCGGCTTCGAGCGACTTTGCGATATCGAAAATGTTGCTGCCTTCGGGCACGGTGAATTCGACGAAATAGATGTCGCCGCGGGCGATGCGGTTGAACACAGCCAGAGCGCTGGCGGGCTTGGCGAAACGATACTCGCCGGCTTGCAGCTTCGAGGATGGCTGGAGCAGGCGCAGCAGCTCGAATTCCCAGGAATAGCGGATCACGCCGTCTTTGGTCAGTTCCTGGGCGATCGCCCTGGTGCCGGTGCCGCGAGGGATTTCGACAAAGGTTTCGGTCTGGAATCCTTGATAGGGAGTGACGACAGTGGCTACGGCCAAGCCGGCCAGCGCGCAGATCACGGCGACCAGAAGCTTCACGCGGGACCACCTACGGTTCCGCCGGCGTCGAGATAGCTCGCGAGCAGAATCACGGCCGCCAAGCGATCGATGGCTTTCGCGCGTTTCTCGATACTGATGCCGCTTTGCTTCAGGACGCGTTCGGCTTCCTTGCTGGTCAGGCGCTCGTCCCAGAAACGTACCGTTAACCCGGTTCTCTCCATAAATCGTTGCGCGAAGTCGCGTGTATAGACGGCCTGACGGCCTTCGGTGCCTTTCATATTCAGGGGATGCCCCAGCAGAACCAGTTGCACTTCGTGCTTCCTGGCGATGGCTTCGAGCGCGGCGATGTCTTCGCGGATGGTGGTGCGCTGCAGCGTGTCCAGGCCTTGAGCGGAGATGCCCAAGGGGTCGCTCAACGCCAATCCGATGCGTTTCTTACCTAGATCGAGCGCCAAAATTCGCCCGGCCGCCGTATTTTGCTGGAATTCCACGATCTATCCAAATTATAGTGATAGACAAGGATATTCACGGCGCACGTGGTGGTCCAAAACACATCCACGCAGAATACGACGCAGAATACGACGCAGAAATCGCTTCCGTTGGGCGTAGGAATTCTTGCGGGGGCGGCGGCTATCGCGCTGCTGTATTTCGGACGTGTATTCTTCATCACGGTGATCATCGCGGCGATGATCGCGTTCCTGTTGGACCCGCTGGTGGTGTTCTTCATGAAGCTGCGCATGCCGCGCGGGCTGGCCAGCTTCGTGGTCTGCACGATTGCGCTGGTGGTGTTGTATCTGGCGGGGCTGGGGCTGTATTTGCAAACCCAGCAGATCGCGGCGGACCTGCCGGCTTACGGCGCGCGCATTAGCGAGATGGTGGATTCGGTGGCCACGCGGATGGAGAATGTCGAGAACGGCATTTACCGCAGCCTGGTTCCGCGCCGCTTCCAGCCGCAGCAGGCCGATGCGACGGCCAACCAAGCCGCGGAACCCACGATCCGCGGAAGAAAGAAAAAGGCCGAGCCGCCCGCGTCGCCGGCGGTTCAGGAAGTGCACATCCAACAGGAGCCGACGCCGCTGTTGTCCTACGCCTATAGCTATCTGGCGGATTATTACGACGCCCTGCTGATGGCTTCCTTCGTGCCTTTCCTGGTGTATTTTCTGTTGAGCTGGCGCGATCATATCCGCTCGCGATATCTGCTGCTGTTCGAGGGCGAAACCCGGCAAGCGGCGGCGGCCACCTGGAAAGGCCTGGGCGACATGGTGCGGGCCTATGTGATCGGAAACTTCATGCTGGGAATCTTACTCAGCGTCGCCAGTGCCTTGTTATTCGCCTCGGTCAAGCTGCCGTACTGGCTGATTGTGGCGCCGATGAGCGGATTTCTCAGTCTGGTTCCTTACATCGGACTGCCCTTGGCGTTGATTCCGCCGGTGGTGGCGGCGCTGCCCGCTTCGAAGGAACCGGCCATGTATTTGTTCCTCGCGGTGAGCGTGGCGATGCTGCACTTGCTGGCGTTGAATCTGCTGTATCCGAAATTCGTGGGGTCGCGGGTGCATCTGAATCCGCTGGTGGTCACGGTGGCGCTGATGTTCTGGGGGATGCTGTGGGGAGCTCTCGGATTGCTGCTGGCGATTCCGCTGACGGCGGCGCTCAAATCGCTGTGCGATCATATTCCTACGCTGCAGCCTTACGGGCGCTTGCTGGGCGATTGAACGTGGCGTAATCACGATGAGCAAAGGTTTCTGGATTTTCCTGGCATTGGGACTGGCTGTGGTGGGCGCGCTGGTGTTCACGATGTTCACCACCACAGAAGGCGCGCACCTGCGGCTGGAGGGCAAGATCCTGAAAGTGCGCGTGCTCCCTTTGGGCGGCGATGCCTCGCTGGTGGTGGTGGATTTTCGCGCGACGAATCCCTCGAACGTGCCCTTCGTGGTGAACTTGGTGACGCTGCATCTGGAACCGGCGAGCGGCGAGGCGGTGGACGGGCGCACGGCTTCGAAGGTCAACATCGAAAATATCTTTAAGTACGAAAAACTGCTGGGTCCGAAGTACAACGCGGTCTTCAGTCTGCAGGACCGTATTGTTCCGCATCAGACGGCGGACCTGATGGCGGGGGCGCGCTTTGAACTTCCCGCGTCCGCAATCGACGGGCGCAAAACGATCCGGCTGCGCCTGGAAGATGTTGACGGCGCCGCGGCAGAGCTTTCCGAAGCGCCTGCGGCATTTTCACCGCGATGAAGCTGCGGGTGAAAGTGATCCCGCGCAGCGCGAAATCGGAAATTGTGGGAGAGCTGGCCGACGGCACATGGAAGGTGAACATCGCTGCGCCGCCGGAGCAGGGCAGAGCCAACGACGCTCTCTGCGATTTCCTGGCGGCGCATTTTGGAGTCCGGGCGGGCGCGGTGAGCATCGTCAGCGGACACTCGGCCGCGCTAAAGCTGGTGCGGGTGATTAAGGCTGGACCGTAGCCGGCACCAGCGCGGTGGCGGCTAGCGTGCGGGGCTGGTACTTCAGTACGTAGCTTTGGATTGCTTTCTGGAACCAGCTCATCCCCAGGGAGCGCGCTTCGGCCAGGGCTTTATCGTTCTTCCAGCCGTCGTGCTCGATGCGGTAGCACGCGATCACGCCGCCGGTGCGATCCGCGCCGCGCTTGCAGTGGACGAAGACGGGGCCGTTGGAATTGTCTTCGAGCAGCGCGAGCACTTTCTGTACACTTTCATTGGAGGGCGTTTCCATTCCGTTCATCGGTACGCTGATGTACTTCATCCCAGCGGCGGTTACAATTTTGTTTTCGAGCGAGGAGCGGTCCCCGGGCTCGCGCAAATCGAGCACCAGTTTGATGCCAAGTTGATTGAGGTTGCTGAATCCCTGCGCAGTGGGTTGAGCGCCGCGATAGACATGATCGTCCACCTTATGAAAGTTGCCGACGCCGTCGACAACGGGTGCGGCAGAAAGTGCACTCGAAAGCGCCGCGGCCATAATCGTGAAGAACTTCAGGGATTTCATGAGCACCTCTTTACACTAAGTAAGATGCGGAAAGTCAGCGGCGGTTGCGGCAAGTTTTGCACTCCCCGCTGGGAGTCACGGCCCCTTAGCTTCATGGGCTTGCGAGTCCCTTGTAACATTACAAAGCTGGCGCGTCTCTCAATAGCAGAGCTGGGACTTAGGAAATGTCCTCGCATCTGATAAAAGGACCCCCTATGAAAAAGCTTATCTACGCAACACTCTTGACTGCCGGCGTGATGATGGCGCAGGAGCAATCCGCTACGCAATCCTCGTCGACTGAGACGAAGACGGAAACCAAGGACAACGGCAGGGACGTGAAGTCGCAGACCACGACTACGAACTCTGCCGCGGATTCGAACGGCAATGCTTCGAAGGACACCACCGTTTCGACCACCAAGACCAAGAAGCATCACGGGAAGGTGAAGTCGACCACCACTACCGATTCGACCTCGACCGTCGCCCACTAACTCGGGCGGGGTTTTCGCCATTTGCGGGTTCGCCGGTGAGCTAAAAGAGGTATAGTATTGCTTATGCTTTCCGGCGAACCGGCGCTCTTCGTCTCCCCTGACCGCTGCGGCTTGGAAGATCTTGAGAAAGCTGAGGCGGGGAGCACAGGGCGAAAGTGGCCTAGCCCATGAAACTCATTTCTTGTACTCTGCTGGCGGTTTCCGCGCTCGCGCAGCGGCCGACGAATCCGGCGCTACTGGTGCCGCAAGACGCTCCGCCACTCGACATCGCCGCGATGGTTCAGCCCCTGGTTCTGCCTGCGGGGCGAAGCATGGGCGCGCCGGCCAGCGTCGGTTTCGATTCCCAACACCATATTTTCATCCTCAATCGGGGACCGCAAGCGCTGGCTGAATTCGACGCGCAGGGGCAATTCATTCGCCTATTCGGTGACGGATTGTTGAAGCGGGCGCACGGGTTAACGATAGACAAGGCTGACAACATCTGGGTCACCGACGTAGAAGCGCATGTGGTCATGAAGTTGAACCAGCAGGGAAAGGTTCTGCTGACCTTGGGGACGGCGGGGGAAGCGGGCGAGTGGAATGAAGCCACGGGCTCACATCATTTCGACCAGCCCACTAGCGTGGCCTTGGGACGCAACGGAGACGTGTTTGTGGCGCAGGGACACAATCCGGCCGGCGGCGACGCGCGCGTGCTGAAATTCGACGCCGGGGGGAAATTCATCAAGTCCTGGGGGGGCAGGGGGAGCGAGCCCGGCAAATTCACAACGGCCCACGGCATTGCGATCGACGCGCAAGGTTTGGTGTGGGTGGCGGATCGCGAAAATCAGCGGATTCAGGTCTTCGATCAGGACGGCAAGTTGGTTCGCGAAATGAAATACGCCGGGCTGCCGAGCAGCATTTCAATTGGCGAACGCTACATCTATATGGTGAACGGCTATGCCGGGCAGCTTGTGCGGATGGACTTGAGCGGCAAGGTCCTCGCGGCCGTTGGAAAGTCTGGAAAAGGCCCGGGCGAGTTTGGCGAAGCTCATGAGGTGACGGAAGGTCCCAACGGGGATGTTTGGGTGGCCGATACCGTCAACAGCGCGGTGCAGAAATTTGTGATGAAGTAAGCTACTTGCCGGCGGACAGGCGGTCGGTTGCGAGGACGAAATCCGCGACTGGCTCTCCCCGGATCAAGTGTTCCTCAATGACGCGCTCGAGCACTTCGGGCGTGGCCGAATGATACCAGACGCCCTCCGGATAAACCACCGCGATGGGGCCCTTGGCGCAAATCCGCAGGCAGTTGGCCTTGGTGCGGTACACGCACTGCTCGCCTTGCATCAAGCCCGCGGTGACCAGGCGCTTCTTTAGAAACTTCCAGGATGCTTCGGTCGTTTCCGCTGGCGCGCATTTGGGTTCGCTCTGCTCGGCGCAGAGGACGATGTGGCGGTTCAGGTGTCCGATGCCTAGAGCGCGGGCTTTTTCGAGAGCGCTCTTGAGTTCGTCGGTTTTCGGCTCTGCGGGCTGCATTTGCTGAGTTGAGAATAGCACGCAGGGAACATTAATTCTATTGACACGCGCGGCTATTAGAGCGAGAATGCTTTCGGGAAAAAGAAGGGTTTTCAACAGACAGATGGCTGCGCCGGCCGCGGCTTAAAAACGGGAGGTGGCGAAATAGAACCGGACAACATAAGGGGCGGCGCAGGCTGAGCGGTTTCGAATCGGAGGCTGGTTGAACGTCACCAACGGGTTGCAAGTGAAGCACCTGAATGCGCGGTAGCGCTAGGGACTCCAGCCGGAATCGCGCAGAACTGGCCGCCCCCAACCAATACTCGCCGCTCGATTTCTCTCCGCAGCAGCTTCCCCCTCTTGACAAACGGCTAACTCCAATCCTAGCATTGGGTTTGTGGCGGAGGAGGCGGACTTGATCAAACTCGACATCATTAATGAAGTGGTGAACCGGACGGGCATCACCAAGACCAAGGCCGAGATGGCTGTGGAAACCGTCTTTGAAAGCATGAAGCGCTCCTTGGGGCGCGGCGAGAGAATTGAGTTGCGCGGCTTCGGAATCTTTAACGTGCGCCCGCGCAAGACCGGCATCGGACGCAACCCGCGTACCGGCGCTGAGGTGGCGATCCCTCCGGGCAAGGCAGTGCGCTTTAAGCCCGGCAAGGAATTGCAGGCGCTCGAATAAGCTACCCTGTGTCGACGAACGGCTATCCGCAGCCGAGCGGCGCCTTCGAAGGGAATCTCTTCGAAGCTCTAGATGACACCGGTCTAGACGAACGGCCTCGCCATCGCTACTGGCTGCACGCTCTTTTGTTTCTGTTGACGCTGTTGAGCACTACCGTAGTGGGTGCGGGTTTTGCGCAGAGCTTCGCCGCGAATCGGCCTTCCAGCTTTAACGGCGATCTGTATGGCTACGTGCGGATGTGGCATCAACCTTCGTTTCTGCTGCAGGGGCTGCCCTTCTCGCTTACGCTGCTGACCATTTTGATGGCTCACGAGATGGGCCACTACCTCACGGCGCGCTATTACGGGGTGGATGTTTCGCTGCCGTATTTTCTGCCGGCGCCGACGCTGATCGGCACCATGGGCGCGTTCATCCGTATCCGCTCGGCGATTTATTCCAAGCGCGCTTTATTCGATATTGGCATCGCGGGGCCGATTGCCGGCTTCGTGATATTGCTGGCTCCGCTGGCGGTGGGATTGTCCTTGTCGAGGGTGTCGCCGGCGGCGGTGCGTCACAGCGATTTGATTTTCGGCAGCCCGTTGTTGTTGCAGCTGTTTGAGCGGATGGCGTTCCCCGGAGCTCGTATGGAGGATATCTACCTGCATCCGATGGCGCGGGCCGCGTGGGTGGGGTTGCTGGCGACGGCGCTGAATCTGCTACCGATCGGGCAACTGGATGGCGGCCACATTCTGTATGCCTTCGCGGGCGAGAAAACGCGCTGGCTGTCGCGGTTTTTTGTAGCGCTGCTGATCCCCATGGGGATTTTTTTCGCGTATAGCTGGCTGCTATGGGCGGTGCTGCTGTTCTTCTTCGGGATGCGGCATCCGGTTATCTACGATCCTTATCCTATTGGGCGCGCGCGCACGTGGCTGGGCCTGGCTGCGCTGATCATTCTGATCCTGACGTTCACTCTGTCGCCCGTACGGGCCAACGGTTTGTGAAGATCTCGGCCACCGTCATCACTTACAACGAAGAGCGGAACCTGCCGCGCGCGATCGAGAGCTTGCGTTGCGCCGATGAAATTTTGGTGATCGACAGCGGTTCGACGGACCGCACGGTGGAGATCGCGCAAAAGCTGGGCGCGCGCGTGGTGGAGAGCGGGTGGCCGGGCTATGCCAAGCAGAAGAACTTCGCCGCCGAGCAGGCCGCGCACGATTGGATTCTATCGCTCGACGCGGACGAATCCTTGAGCGAGGCGCTCGAAGCCGAGATCTGGCGCGTGAAGAAGCAGGGCCCGCGCTACGACGCGTATACCATGCCGCGGCAGGCGCGTTATCTGGGGCGTTGGATTCGCCACTCGGGCTGGTATCCCGACCGCAAGGTGCGCTTGTACGACCGGCGGAAAGCGCAGTGGGTGGGGGATTACGTGCATGAATCCGTCAAAGTGCAGGGCAGTTGCGGGCACTTGGATTCCAATCTGCTGCACTTCACTTGCGATTCGTTGTCGGAGCATTTGCGGACCATGGACCGCTACACGACGCTTGCGGCCGCGCAGTTGATCGACGCCGGCGAGAAGGTGACTTGGGGGCGTCTGATCCTGGAGCCGCCGTGGACCTTCTTCCGCACGTACTTCCTGAAGCTGGGGTTTCTGGACGGCGTCGAGGGACTGGCGATTGCCAACCTGGCGGCGCTCTACAACTTTCTCAAATACGCCAAAGTGCGCTTCATGAGCCCGGGGAGATAGCGTGCGCACACTGCACGTCGACAGCGGGCGTGAACTGCGCGGGGGGCAATGGCAGGCGCTGTACTTGATCGAGCGGCTGAGCGATGCGGTGCTGCTGGCGCGCGCCGGGGCGCCGCTCTTCACGGAAGCCGCGCGGCGCAAGGTGGATGTCCGGGCGCTGTCGTTTCGAGCGCTGGCGGCGGGCGCGCGGCGGGCCGATCTGGTGCATGTTCACGACGCGCGGGCGCATACCATGACGGCGCTGGCGGGCGTGGCTCCCTTGATCGTTTCGCGGCGCGTGGCGTTCCCGGTGAAGCGCGGGTTTTTATCGGGGCGGAAGTATGCAAGGGCCACTTTGTATCTGGCGGTATCGAACTTTGTTGCCGCAAGGCTGGCGGATGCCGGGGTGGCGGCCGCCAAGATTCGCGTGGTTTACGATGGGGTTCCGATTCCGGAGCTGGGGGGGCCGCGGTCCGGCCGCGTGGTGGCGCTGGCGTCCAAGCCTGTGGAGATTCCGGGCGTCTCTGTCGAACTAACCAGTGATTTATGGCAGAGTTTGTCGACGGCCGCCGTGTTCGTTTATAAAAGCGGCATGGAAGGGCTGGGATCGGCCGCGCTGGCGGCGATGGCTTGCGGAGTGCCCGTGGTGGCTTCGGCCGTGGGAGGATTGCCTGAGGTGGTCGAGGATGGGAAGACTGGTTTCTTGGTTACGGACGGAGATTTTCAAAAGCCGGTCCGGCGTTTGCTGGAGGACACGGCATTGGCCGCGCGGATGTCGCGCGCGGGGCGGGAGCGCGTGGAGCGGGATTTTTCAGTCGAAGGAATGGTAGAGAAAACCATGCGGGCTTATCGAGAGGTTTTAGGATGATTCTGGCGCTGCTGGCTTTGGGGGCCGGAATGCTGATCGGCAGCTTTCTCAACGTCTGCATTTTCCGGCTGCCCCGGGATCTGTCGGTGGCGAAACCGGCGCGGTCGTTTTGCCCCGAGTGCGAAAAGACCATTGCCTGGTACGACAACATTCCGGTGGTCAGCTACCTGGTGCTGGGGGCGCGCTGCCGCTATTGCAAGGCGCATATTCCGTTGCGCTATCTGGTAGTGGAGATGGCGACCGGCGCGGCGTTTGCCTTGTGCGTGGGCCAGCTGGGGTTGTCGCTGGCGGCGCTGAAGTATTCGATTTATTCGGCGATTATGATTGCGCTGACCGCCTCCGATTTCGAGGAGCGGATTTTGCCGGACGAGTTCACGCTGGGCGGGACGCTGGTGGGAGTGGCGTTGGCTCCATTCGTGCCCTTGGAACATTATTTCGCCGCCATGTTTATTCCATTTCAGTGGGGGGAGCGCTGGCAATCGCTGGGCGAATCGGTATTCGCGGCGGCGGTGGGCAGCGGCTCGATTTGGCTGGTGGGGTGGATTTACCAGAAGGTGCGCCATCGCGAGGGGTTAGGCTTCGGCGATGTCAAGATGATCGCTATGATCGGCGCGTTTGTGGGGCTGCGGCTTTCCTTAATGACGCTGATTCTGGCGTCGATCGCGGGGTCGGTGCTGGGGCTGGCCTATATCAAGGTCACGCGCAAGGAAGCCGCCACTTATGAGCTGCCCTTCGGAAGCTTTTTGGGCGTGACGGCGCTGCTTGTGGCGCTGTGGAATAACGTGATCGCGGTGGCGAAGTAGGGTTACCGGTTCAAATGCGTGCCGTGCCAGGTATTCCCTGACCGCATCGGCTGAGCGACTGGCCGCGAGATTTCTTCGTGCTAGGCGCCAGCCATTCCGCATATAGCTTCGGCCTCCCGGTGAGCGGGAGGCCGTGATTTAGAACTAAATTGAGCTGTGACTAGTCGCCGAAGCTGCTGACTTCTTCTTGCTTGGCGGCCGGCTTGGGAGCGGCCGGAGCGATGGCGCTGAGCGGGACCATGCCGGGCGTGGGCTTCTCGCCCAGCACGTGCTCCTTGTACATGGCCATCATGCGGGCGTTCTCGGCGTCGTCCTTCTGCTTGGCGTCGCGGGCGCGCTTCTTTTCTTCGCGAGCAGTCTTGGCGATGCCCAAGTCGTCGAGGTCGTGCTGCCGTTCCTTATTCACGTCTTCGGCGCGCAGCACCAGGTTGTGCTCTTTGCTGGGCAGGTTGACGTTTTTGCCGCCGGCGATGATTTCGTGACGGCCCTTATCCTCGTACCATTTGGTGAGCGTGGCGGTCATATGCATCTTCTCGATGATGTT
>JALYIB010000123.1 GCA_030775965.1 Acidobacteriota bacterium
GCACCCGCATCATGGTGCGCAACATCCTTGGAATGCTGGCCGGCGGTTACACCGTAGACCAGATGCTCGCGGCCTATCCCGACCTCACACGCGATGACGTGACCGCGGCCCTCGAATACGCTGCCAAGGTAGTCGACGAGGAGCAGGTCATTTCGCATTGAGCCTGTTCGTCATTCTCGCCGAAAATATCCCGCCGTCCATTGCCGATTTTCTCCGTTCCAGAAGGCCCGCTTGGGATGTCCAACACGTCCGCGACATCGGCCTACGCGGCTCGCCTGACTCATCCATCTTCGAGTGGGCTCAACAAAGCAACGCCATCGTCCTCACATTTGACGAAGATTTCGCGGACGCCAGAATGTACCCCGCGGGAACTCATGCAGGTGTCATCCGCCTGAGAGTGTGGCCAACTACCATCGAGCAAATTAAGGCCGCTCTCGATCGCCTATTCAACTCAACCGGCGACGACCAACTGCAAGGCAGTCTGATCATCATTGACACCCAGAGAATTCGTATCCGGCGAGGGGCGCGACACGGTTAGTATCCGCTTCTCACCATTTTCTTGTGGATGCAGTGCTGCGTCGCCGCTATTTCGGTTCGACCGCCGTCGTCTGGAAGATTCGGGATCGGTCACGGAGGATCGAGAGCCCACCCAATGTGTCCTTTGCTTCATGCCCCGCATTCCAGATCCATCAGCTACCCGAACCAGCCCAGCTACGCGTAAATCCCCCGCAGCTTAATCGCAAACGCCACCCGGTCCAGCGCCAGCATATAAGCCGCCGTGCGATTATCCACCGCATGCTTCTCCGCATACGCCACCACGTCGTTAAAACTGTTAATCATGATCTCTTCCAGCCGGTCGTTCACCAGTTGCTCGTTCCAGAAATAACCTTGCCGGTCCTGCACCCACTCGAAGTAGGAAACCGTCACCCCGCCCGCATTCGCCAGAATATCCGGGATCACAAAAATCCCCTTCTCGCGCAAAATCGGATCCGCCAGATGCGTCGTCGGACCGTTGGCCCCCTCGCACAAAATCTTCGCCCGCACGCGATGCGCGTTCTGCGACGTGATCACATTCTCGCGCGCCGCCGGCATCAACACGTCCGTCTCTAAAAAGAACGCCTCGTCGCGATTCATATTCTCGCCGCCGTCAAAATCCACTACCGATCCGGTCTTCTGCCGGTGCGCCGCCAGCGCGCGAATATCCAGACCCTTATCGTTATAAACCGCCCCGTCATATTCGACGATCGCGATCACGTTGAACCCAGCCCGCTCCATCAACTTCGCCGCCATCCCGCCCACGTTGCCGAATCCCTGAATCACCACCCGCGCATTGCCGCGCTCCAGTCCAAATCGCTTCAGCGCCTGCTCCGTCACCACCATGCACCCGCGCCCCGTCGCCTCCGACCTCCCGCGCGACCCACCCAGATCGATCGGCTTGCCTGTCACCACCGCCGTCTGCGTGTGCCCCGAGCGCATCGAGTACGTGTCCATAATCCACGCCATGGTCTGCTCGTTGGTGTTCACATCCGGCGCCGGCACGTCGATTTCCGGACCGATGAATTCATAAAGCTGCGCCGTGTAGCGCCGCGTCATGCGCTCCAGCTCGCTGGGCGAAAGCAGCATGGGATCGCAAATGATCCCGCCCTTGCCGCCGCCGAACGGAACGTTGGTGACCGCGCACTTCCAAGTCATCCACGCCGCCAGCGCGCGCACTTCATCCAGCGTGACATCGGGAGCATAACGAATCCCGCCCTTGGCCGGCCCGCGCGCAATCGAGTGCTGCACGCGATAGCCCGTGAACACTTCGACGCGCCCGTCATCCAGCGGAACCGGAATATTCACCGTCATCTCCCGCGCCGGCGCGCGCAAAATTTTGCGCATGCCGTCGTCCAGCCCCAGTTGCTCCGCCGCGGTATCGAACCGCGCCTCCGCCGATAGCAGCGGATTAAATTCATCAACCACAGCGGGCTTTTCGGCTTCGAGAATCATGCAGCAGCCTCCGCATCTATTATGAACCGATGCAGGTTTATGATGGGCATATGGGCCGAGCCCTCATCGCCATCGGTATCGCACTCGTGATCCTGGGCCTGCTGCTTACCGTCGGTGAAAAGTTGCCGATCCGCCTGGGACGCCTCCCCGGCGACATCGTCGTCCGCGGCAAAAACACCACGTTTTATTTCCCGCTGGTAACCAGTTTGTTAGTGAGCGCTCTTCTGAGCTTGGTGATGTGGCTGATCGGCCGCCGCTAACGCGGTCTCAAGCGCGAAAAATTTCGCCCACTACCAGCC
>JALYIB010000124.1 GCA_030775965.1 Acidobacteriota bacterium
GTGTTGAAGTGCTCGCATCTTTTCAATTTGCTGGACGCGCGAGGAGCGATTTCGGTAACGGAGCGGGTGGGGGTCATCAAGCGGGTGCGGGATCTGGCGGTGGGGACGGCGAAGATTTGGGCGGATCAACAGGCATGACGACGTTCCTTCTGGAGATTGGGACTGAGGAAATTCCGCACTGGATGATTCCGGGGGCGCTGAAGCAACTCGCGGCGATGAATCTATTTGGGGCGGCCGTGCAAGTCGACGCGACTCCGCGACGGTTGGTGGTGCGCGCGAGCGGAGTGCCGGAGCGGACGCCTGACGAGGAACAAATCATCAAGGGTCCGCCGATTTCGGCTGGGGACAAGGCTGCCGGCGGGTTCGCTAAGAAGCAGGGCGTCGAGTTGACGGCCATGGCCAAGGTTGGCGATTACTACGAACTGCGCAAGGTGGTGCCGGGGCGCGCGGTGCGTGACATTCTTGGCGAAACGCTAGCGGCGACCATACTCGGGATCCAGTGGCCCAAGACGATGTATTGGGTGGGCGGCAAGACGGGTCCGCGTTTCATTCGTCCAATCCGTTGGATCGTGGCGCTGTTGGGCGACGAGGTAATTCCGTTCGAGTTGGCTGGGGTCAAGAGCGGCAGTGTGACGCGGGGGCATCGCAAGCTGGGTTCGTCTTCGATTCCGGTTACGTTCGCTACTTACGAGAGCGAACTGCGGAAGAACTTCGTGATTTTGTCGGCTGACGAACGGCGCCAGAAGATTGTGGCGGAAATCGCAGAGCTGGGCGCGAAGGCGGATGCGGATCTGGTCGAAACTCTGACCTTCATCACTGAGTATCCGACGGCCATTCGCGGGGATTTCGATCCGGCTTATTTGGAGCTGCCGGGCGAGGTGCTCAGTACCGTCATGCGGCATCATCAGAAGTATTTTTCCGTGGAGTCGGCGGCGGGGAAACTGGCGCCGCACTTTGTCGCGGTGATGAATACGAGCGGCGATCCTGAGGGACTGGTGAGGCGCGGAAACGGGCGGGTGTTGAAGGCTCGCTTCAATGACGCGCGATTCTTTTGGGATGTCGATCAGCAAAAGAAATTGGTGGATCGGGTTGCGGATCTTGCCAAAGTCACGTTTCAGGCGAAGCTGGGGTCGTATCTTGAGAAGGCCAATCGTGTGGTCGCGCTGGTGGATGAGTTGGGTGGGAACGAGCATGCGCGGCGGGCGGCGCTGCTGGCGAAGTGTGACTTGACGACGGAAATGGTCAAGGAGTTTACGGATCTGCAAGGGGTGGTTGGCGGACTCTATGCTCGGCATCAGGGAGAACACGAGGCGGTCGCCCAGGCGATTTACGATCATTACTTGCCGCTCAGTATGGAGGGCGACATTCCGCGTACGCAGGAAGGGCGGATTGTGGCGCTGGCAGATAAACTCGACACGCTGCGGGGATGCTTTGCGGTGGGACTGGTGCCGACGGGATCGAAAGACCCGTTTGCGCTGCGGCGCGCGGCGCAGGGCGTGGTTAAGATTTTGGTGGAGGGGAAGCTCGACTACAGGCTGGACGATTTGGCGTCGGGCGCGCTGCGCGAGTTTCTGCTGGACCGGATCAAATATTATTTCCGTGAGATTCGCGGTTTCAAATACGATGAAGTCAACGCGGTGATGGCTTCGGGCGTAGCGACGCTGGAGAATGTGGAAACCAGATTGGAGTGGCTGGCGAAGGTGCGTCCCACGCAAGATTTTGAACCTCTTGCCATCAGTTTTAAGCGCATCAATAACATCTTGAAACAGGCGAATTTCGCGGTGGATGGCGAGATCCAGGCAGCGTTACTCGAAGACGGCCCGGAAAAGGATTTGTTTAACGCGTACTTGCAGGCAGGAGCGTTTGATTCGCTGGCGGAGAGTATCGCGTTGCTGCGGCCGCATCTGGATCGATTCTTCGACACGGTGATGGTGAATGCGCCGGACGCGAGAGTGCGAATCAATCGCCTCACCCTGCTTCACAAACTACTAGCGAAGTTTTCCACGGTAGCCGAGTTTTCAGAAATCGTGACCTCAGGAGAGCAGAAATCATGATGAAGAACTACGTTTATAGCTTTGGCGGCGGCACGGCCGACGGCGACGGCAAGATGAAGGAAGTCCTGGGCGGCAAGGGCGCGGGGCTGGCGGAGATGTCCCGGGCGGGGGTGCCGGTGCCTCCAGGGTTCACGATTTCTACCGAAGTCTGCAATATTTATTTCAAAAATAAGAACAGCGTTCCGGCGGAGATCAATCAGCAGGTGCTCGGCGCGCTGGCGAAGCTGGAAGCGCAGATCGGTAAAAAACTGGGCGACCCGAAGAATCCGCTGCTGGTGAGCGTTCGCTCCGGGGCGCGGTTTTCGATGCCCGGGATGATGAATACGATTTTGAATTTGGGGTTGAATGACGCGACTACGGAGGGGCTGGCGAAGCTGAGCGGGAATCCGCGCTTCGCTTATGACTCTTACCGGCGTTTTATTCAGATGTTCGGCGAGGTGGCGCTGGACATCGACATGGAGAAGTTCGACCACATCTTCGACGCGCGCAAGGCCAAGGCTAAGGTCAAGTTGGACACCGATCTGACCGCCAAAGATTTGCAGGCGATCATCGAGGACTACAAGAAGCTGGTTAAGAAAGAAACGAAGAAAGAGTTTCCGCAGGACGCGCATGCGCAGCTGGCAATGTCGCGCGATGCGGTGTTTAGATCCTGGTGGAATCCGAAGGCTTCCTACTATCGCAAGATGGAAAAGATTCCGGATGAAATCGGCACGGCGGCGAATGTGCAGGCGATGGTGTTTGGGAACTTGGGCGACACTTCGGCCACGGGCGTGGGTTTTACGCGCGATCCTGCTACGGGCGAGAAAATTTTCTACGGGGAATTTTTGGTGAACGCGCAGGGCGAGGACGTGGTGGCGGGGATCCGCACGCCGCAGCCGATTCACGATCTGGAAAAGATCATGCCGGCGGCTTACCAGCAACTGCGGACGATCACCGATAGCCTGGAAAAGCATTATCGCGACATGCAGGATTTCGAGTTCACCATCGAAGACGGAACCTTGTATATGCTGCAAACCCGGAATGGGAAACGCACGGGTCCGGCGGCGGTGCGGGTGGCGGTGGAGATGGCTGAGGAGGGCATGATCGATAAAAAGGAAGCTGTGCTGCGCGTGGCGCCGAACCAGCTCGATCAGTTGCTGCATCCGGTGTTCGATGCGCCTTCGCTCAAGAAGCTGACGCTGGTGGCGAATGGAATTGCGGCGTCTCCGGGCGCGGCTGTGGGGCGCTGCGCTTTCAGCGCGGACGACGCGGTGGGATTGGCTCAGGGCGGTCCGGTGATTCTGGTTCGCAAGGAAACTACGCCGGACGATATTCACGGAATGGACGTGGCGCGGGGGATTCTGACGGCGGTGGGCGGGAAGTCGAGCCACGCGGCGGTGGTGGCCCGCGGCATGGGGCGGCCTTGCATTGTGGGTGCGGGGTCGATCACGATCAGCGAGCGCGACAAGGCTTTCACGGCTACGGTGGGGGGCAAGAAAATCGTGGTGAAGGAAGGCGATTGGATTTCGATCGATGGCACGACTGCCAACGTTTATTTGGGCAAGGCGCAGACGAACGAGCCGGATCCGAACTCTTCGTACTTCGGCAAGCTGATGAAGTGGGCGGACACTTTCCGCGGGAGTTTCGGCGTGCGCGCGAATGCGGATATACCGCGCGATGCTAAGGCCGCGCGGCTGTTCGGCGCGGAGGGCATTGGGCTGTGCCGGACGGAGCACATGTTCTTCGCCGAGGATCGCATTCCGCACGTGCAGGCGATGATTCTGGCGCGGGACGAGAAGACGCGGCGCAAGGCGCTGGATAAATTGCTGCCGATGCAGCGCAAGGATTTTGCGGGTCTGTTCGAGGCGATGGATGGCTTCCCGGTGGTGATTCGTACGCTGGACCCGCCGCTGCATGAGTTCCTGCCCAAGCGCGAGGACCTGATGGTGGATCTGGCGCGCTTCCCGTTCGTGAACGCGAAGGCCAAGAAAGAGATGTCGGAGAAGTACCGCATCCCGGCTGGCGATCTGAAGAAGGCGTTGCCGGAGTTGCTGCATCGCGTGGAAGAACTGCACGAGTTCAATCCCATGCTGGGGCATCGCGGATGCCGGCTGGGGATCACATATCCGGAAATTACGGAGATGCAGGCGCGGGCCATTTTCGAAGCGGTGGCGATCGTGGCGAAGAAGGGGATCAAGGTGATTCCCGAAGTCATGATTCCGCTGGTGGGTAGTGCGAAGGAACTGGAAAATCAGAAGGATATCGTCAAGCGCATCGCCGATGAAGTTCTGGCGAAGGCCGGTTTGAAAAAGCAGCATTATATGATCGGCACCATGATCGAGATTCCGCGCGCGGCTCTGACGGCGGATAAAGTGGCCGAGTACGCGGAGTTCTTCAGCTTCGGGACTAACGATCTGACGCAGACCACCATGGGGCTGTCGCGTGACGACTATACGAAGTTCTCGAAGGAGTACGAGAACTTGAAGATCTTCAAGGCCGATCCGTTCGCCGCGAT
>JALYIB010000125.1 GCA_030775965.1 Acidobacteriota bacterium
GTATAACCTCGCGACCATTTGCGAACGTTACGGCGGCGGGGGGCATCCGGGCGTGGGCGCGATCAGTTTCGAGACCGGCGCCGTCGAGCAGGCGCGGCAGGCCGCGCGCGAGATCGCCGCGGAATTACAACGCTAGTCAGGATTATCTTTTCCTAGATATTCGCCGGGGACGTCGTCTTCGGGAACTTGCCTCGTGCGCACTTCTTTCACGTCGCCAGCGGGTATGTTTTCCATGCCGCTGACGACATCGGCTTCGAAAAAACTGCCCTCTTCCACCAGTTCCGAAACGCTCTCCGAGTCCGCGCCAGCCTCTTCCGATAGACCTTGCGTGTCGCCCGACTGGCCCGCGGAATCCGGGCCTAAACCCTTTTCCTTGCCGGTAACCGTATTGTAGCTCCGGGTGCTTTCGTCTTCTGGCTTCTTCATGACGATTGTTATTGCACGCCGCTTGCCAATGCTACCTTCAGAGCCGCATGTTTCGGGGCGTGTTTGACCAAACAGTTAACCTGCGGATTCTCGCATGACCAAATACCGCCGGAAGGGCATGGTAACCATTTTGAAATTTGATATACATTGAATTGTAAAGAAAATTGCTTCAGGCGCCGAAATGAGTGCGGAGGTCGCTATGTGTAGACTCCTTGCGTGTCTGGCTCTGCTGGCTGCTTCGGTAGCGGCCGCAGAAAACACTCCTCCTATGGGCGAGGAGGCGGGGCGAGCGGGCACCATTTCGGCCGATTTGTTGCGCCATCCGCTTTCGACCGGGGCCCGGGAGATGATCGCCAAGGCGCAGCGCACGGCGCAAGCAGGGGACCATCTATTGGCGATTCGCCAACTCACCAAGGCGCTGGTCAAGCATCCGGAATCGGCGGCTTGGATCCAGCCGCTGCTGGGCGTCGAATATCTGAAGACCGATCAGCATCAGGCGGCGATTCAGGCGTTGGAACAAGCGGTGCTGCTGCTGCCGCGCGACCCCATTAATCGGTCCAATCTGGGCTTGTCGCTGGCCTTCGCCGGCGAATATGATCGCGCCGAGCGGGAATTGCAGCAGTCGCTCAAGTTGGATGCGAAAAACGGGGCCACGCGGCACTTGCTGGAAATTGTCGAAGCAGATCATCGGCTGCGCCCTCACGATTAAGCTTCCCAGCCTAACCCTATTTGCGTCTATCGCTTCTCACGCGAAACCCGCAGCAGCCGCGCGCATCGGACATATAAAGAATATCGATTGGACGCGGAAAGTTTTCGACGATATTCTATAAATGGAAGATGTAGTTCGCCCCCTGTTGGAAGCAACTCAGTCGTTAGGAATATCCCGTCCATTTTTCACCGCGAGGTGAAAGTCCACAAAATTCATTCGGAGGATTTATGCCTAACGTGTGTTTGGCCGCGGGCGTGCGCCTGGCGGTCTTTACTTCCGTAGTGTGCCTGGCCGGGGGCGCCCCGGCTTGGGGACAGTTTAACCACGCTCACCCATATGACCCCACCCTGAATGGGTCGCCGTTCGGGTACCCAGGTGGGAGTGCCCAAGAAACGCTGGAGACGATTTCGAGTTTTCCGCAGCCGGTGCCGGCCGTGGCCGGACCCTCTACTATTTCGACCGATGTCCTGCGGCATCCGGTCTCTTCCAAAGCGCGGCGGCTGTTTGACAAGGCCATGCATTTTGCCGAACTGGGGAACCACCATGCCGCAATCGCGGGCCTGCGAGACGCGCTGGCACAGTGCCCGTCGGATGCGCCCTATGCGCAAAATCTGCTGGGTCTCGAATACATCGAAGCAAAGCAGTATACGGAGGCGAAGGCGTCGTTTACAGAAGCGGCGCGGCTGATGCCTCACGAATCCGGCAATCATTCGAATCTGGGGCTTTCGCTGGCCATTGTGGGGGAGTGGGATTCAGCCGAGCAGGAAGTGCGCAAGGCCTTGCAACTGGACAAATCCAACGGTAAGGCGAAAGAGATTCTCGAAGTTCTCCTGGTGCGCAAGCGCCGCCAACCTACGGACGCGAAACCGTAGGACAACCGCGGTCTTTAGCGGAACTGGTCGGGGCGGCGCTTCAACGTGGGACGGTCCTCGTCGCCGCCGCCCTTGTCGTCTTTGCCATCGCCGGTGTTGGCGCCGGGGGCTTTGCGCAGCGTGGGACGGTTTAGATCCTGATTGTCCACTTTGCGCTTGTTGTGGAGCGCCATCAAGCGCGTCTTCACATCGTTGAACTCGGAGGTGGTCACCACGTATTCGGGGCGCTCTTTCAGGTACTCCTGAATATTCTTCTGCGCGGTGGTGATACGGTCTTCGGTCATGGGGTGCGTGGAAAACACTTTCGCCATGGTGCCGGGTTTCTTCTTTTCGAGCGACTGGATTTTTTCGAAGAAGTCGACGAAAGCGCCGGGATCGTAGCCGCTCTTGTACATATATTCGAGGCCCAGCAGATCCGCTTCGGATTCAAATCCGCGAGAGAAGGAGAGGAAGCCTACCGGAATGGCCACGCTCGCGGCCTGACGAATTCCGTAGCCCGTCCAGCCACCCATAAAGATCAGTGGGATGGTGGCTAACTGCGCGATTTCACCGCGAGTGGCTTGCCGGGTGCCGTGGCGCGCGGCGACGTGAGCGATCTCATGCGCCATCACGCCGGCCAACTCGGCCTCCGAATCGGCTTTCAGGATCAAGCCGGAATTGACGAAGAAAAATCCACCGGGCAGCGCGAAGGCGTTCACTTCCTCGGTGTCGATCACTTTTATGGTGAAGGGTACCTTGGCGTCGGAGTTCCGCACCAGGTTCTGGCCCAAGCGGTTCACGTACTCGGCAATGACGGGATCGTCGACGATCTTGGCTTCGCGCTCCACCTGCTGCGCGAGCCCCTTGCCGAGCGCGATCTCCTTTTCAATCGAGTAAAAGTTTACGCCCTTGCCGACATCGCGGTTGCCGATTTCGTCCGGGTCCTTCTTCTTATCCTCCGCGAACAGCGTGAAGGCGAGTAAGGAAATCGCGGTGAGAGTGGCAATGCGGCGCATGGGTATTCCTCAATTTCGAGTATACGCCTTTCGACGCGGCTTCGAGCCAAAAGATTACTCTTAATTCATGTACCGCGAAGTCTTCCCCGTGACCCGGAATTTGACCTATTTGAACCATGCGGCGGTGGGTCCGTTGTGCCGCCCGGCGGCGGAGGCCATGCAGGCGCTGGCGCAGGACGCCCTCGACTGGGGTTCGCTGCATTATGAGCAATGGATGGAATGCTATGAAGGGCTGCGGCGGGCGGCGGCGCGGCTGGTGAACGGGACGGCCCCAGAGATTGCCATCGTCAAGAACACGTCGGAAGGGATTGCCACCGTGGCGTTGGGGCTGGACTGGCGGGCGGGGGATAAGATTGTGGCGTTTGAGGAGGAGTTTCCGGCTAACCAGTATCCCTGGCGGCGGCTTGAATCTAAAGGTGTTAGGATCGAGTGGCTGGCGGCGGCGGCGACCCTCGATCAGATCGAGCAGGCGGCGCGGGGCGCTCGTCTGCTGGCGATTAGTTTTGTGCAATTTCTCTCGGGGTATCGGGCGGATCTGGTTGCGATTGGCGAGATATGCCGGCGACAGAGGGTGGTTT
>JALYIB010000126.1 GCA_030775965.1 Acidobacteriota bacterium
CCACGAAGCCCACAGCCAGGGTCAGCGCCATCATCGACAGATTGTCGATGTTATAGCCGAACACCGACATGGCCGCAAACGTGCCGACGATCGACAACGGCAAAGCCAGGCTGGGAATAATCGTCGCCGAAATATTGCGCAGAAAGACGAAGATAACCAGGATGACCAGCCCCACCGCTAGCAATAAAGTGAACTGCACGTCGTTGACAGATTCGCGGATGGATTCGGAGCGGTCGTAGAAAATCTCCAGACCTACCGCCGGCGGAAGCTGCGAACGTAACTGCGGCAGCAGTTGCTTGATGCGGTCGACAATGTCCACCGTATTCGTGCCCGGCTGCCGCATCACCTGCAGCGTGATGGCGCGGGCGGTGTCGTACCAGGCGATATTTTTATCGTTCTCAATGCTGTCGATCACTTTCCCCAGATCGGCAAGGCGCACCGGAGAACCGTTGCGGTAAGCCACGATAAGGGGTTGGTAGGCGGCCGCGTCATTGAGCTGGCCGTCGGCCTGTACCGTGTAGGCCTGGTGCGCTCCGTAGAGCGTACCCGTCGGCAGATTGGCATTATGCGCGTTCAGCGCGTTTTGGACGTCGTCAAGGCCGATGCCGCGGTTCACCAGCATCTTGGGATCCAGCTGCACCCGCACCGCGAATTTCGCCTGCCCTTGCACCTGCACCTGCGCCACGCCGTCCACCGTGGAAATCGCCGGGGCAATCAAAGTTTCCGCATAATCGTCCACCGCGGTCATGGGCAGGGTTGACGACAACATCGACAGCTGAATAATCGGCTGATCGGTGGGATTCACTTTTTGAATCGACGGCGGCGCCGGCAAATTCGGCGGCAGCTTGCGCATCACCGCCGACACCGCGTTCTGCACGTCTAGCGCGGCGCCGTCAATGTTGCGGTCCAAAGTAAACTGCAGCGTGACCGTGCTTTGGCCCCGCCCGCTGGACGAAGTCATGTTGTCCAGGCCGGCGATGGTCGTGAACTGCCGCTCCAAAACCGCCGCCACCGCCGACGCCATGGTCTCTGGACTCGCGCCCGGCAGGCCCGCCTGCACCTGCAAAGTCGGGAAATCGATGGTCGGCAAGTCGCTGACCGGCAGCGTCCGATAGCCCTGGACGCCAAATAACAGAACCCCTATCATCAGCAGCGCCGTCATCACCGGCCGGCGGATGAAAAGTTCCGTTAAATTCATAGCCCAGCCTCAACTGGTTTTTGCGCACGTGGGGACACAGCGACTAAACCTAATGGTACCCGATTTAACCAGCGGGACAACTGTCCCAAATGGCAGGGAATCATGCTCGCGTCGTCCACTTCTAGAGCCCCGGACCGGCTTGAATCAGCGCCCCGGCAGAAGCTCGATGGCCGACCCCGGCTCCACCCCGCGGATCACCGTCCCGCGCGGCAACGCCAGCGGTTTGCGGTACCAAAACACATGGTTATAAGCCGGTTTGAAGGGCTGCAGCCAAAGCAACGGTTCAAGGCTGCCGTCCGGCAACTCGGCAGTCAACTGGAAGGACGCGTTGGCCCTTACTTTGGTAGGCCAAACTCCCGCTAAGTTCAAGGAATGCGTTAACTTGTAATCGGGTCCCGCGTCCACATGCGCGGGAGCCTGCGGAGCCGCCGCCGCCTTCCACTTGGGAGGCTCCGGCAAATACCTAGGCTCTCCTTCGGGAGCGCCCCCTTCCACCCAATCCGCCATTACCTCGATTTGCTCCGGCGTCAACGCCTGGTCGTTGCGAAAATCGCCGAATCCCTTTACCGCGCCCCAGGGAGGCATGCGCCGCTCCAGCACTTCCTCCTGCATGGCCTTGGCCCACGGCCGCGCCTCGCTATACGTCATCAGCGAGAAAGCGCTGCCACCCTGGCGATGGCAACTGGCGCAGCGCGCCTGGACAATGCGAATGATTTCACGATCGAAAGTGATCTTGGTGGTGATCACATCGTGGCCCTCAGCGGCGCCGCCCAGCGCCACGGTCAGCAGGATTAAAAAAGCTCTCCACTTCATGGCAAACGATTGGTGGCCGCCTGCGGCGTAAAGCCTTCCCCGAATCCGCTGCCCGTGCAATAACAGCTCTCTCTCGTAAGCTGCCCAATCCGCGCCGCCCGCCGCCGCTGCCACCGGGACTCCCTGGAACGCCGCCAGCTCCGCGGAAAGCCGGAAATGTTTCATCGAGTTCAACGCGGCGCCAAGGCTTGCGCGGAAGTGGCCGGCGCAGCCTGGCCCGGCTCCGGCGGACGCGGCTTAGGCAGCGGTTTCCGCGGCAATTTTTCGGGGCGCGTGGCCGTGTTATAAACCATCGACGCAAGGATCGCCGCCGCCTGCTCCAGATCGCCAGCCTGAATGCGATCGTAGACATCCATGTTCGAGTGATGCGTGCGCGTGGCATAATCCAGCGGATCCTGAATGAACTGGAATCCCGGCAGCCCCACCGCATCGAAGGACAAATGATCCGTGCCCCCCGTGTTGCGCAGCGCAATGGTTCCCGCGCCCAGATCCTTGAAGGGCTCAAACCATTTTTCGAAGATCGGCCGCATGGCGTCGTTGCCTTGCAGATTCACGCCGCGAATTTTCCCGCTGCCGTTATCCAGATTGAAGTACCCCGCGAAGCGGTCATGCTCGGCGGTAGGCTTCATGCTGGCCGGATCGGCGAAGTGCTCCTTGACGTAAGCCCGCGAGCCCAGCAGCCCCTGCTCTTCCCCGCTCCATAACGCCAGCCGGACGGTGCGGTCCATCTTGAGATTGAGGGTCTTCAAAATCCGCATGGCTTCCATGGCGACAGCGCTGCCGGCGGCGTTGTCGGTGGCTCCCGTGCCCGTGTGCCAGGAATCGAAGTGCGCGCCCAGCATGACCACTTCGTCGCGCTTGGCATTGCCCGGAATCTCCGCGATGACGTTAAACGAATCCAGGTTGTCGTCGTAGAATTGCGCCTTCACATCGAACGTCAGCTTTACGGGGAGCTTGTGATCCAGCAGCCGCGCGATGCGGTTATAGTGCTCCGCCGCCAGCACGACGGTGGGGACGTTGTCCTTCGATTCACGGTCCGCCCCCGCCGCGAAGACCGTGCCCCCATCGCCTTCCGAAGTGCGGATCACCAGCGGCACGCCCTCATCTTTCCAGAACTGATTGAGGCGGTCGCGGAATTTGCGCGCCTGCTGTGACGTCTGCCGCGGCGTTCCGCCACGTCCCGCAGGCGCCGGAATCGGAAACACACTCAGATCCGCCAGTTGCGCATCCGTCAGACGCCGCCCCGCGGGATCGACAGGCAGTGTCAAAGTGCGCGGAGCATCCCGCAGAACGATCTTGCCGCGCAGCTTCCCCTTATATTGTTCCAGGTCCGCTTCCGTACGAATCGGCGCCAGCACCGCCTCCGCCGTGAGCGGCCCGTCCGTGCCCGGCGTCCATGCCAGCGGATATCCAATCAGCGGCTGATACTGCGGGTCATTGATAAAGCCGGTGTAGGAAGTGTAAGACCAGCCGCGTCCGAAGGGCCCCCACTTCTCAAGCTTGACGTTCTCCAGCCCGAATTCCTTGAGCTGCTCTACCGCCCACTCCGCGGCCGCCCGAAACTGCGGCGAGTTCGTCAGCCGCGGCCCGTAAACGTCGCTGAGCTGGAACATGGTGTCCATCACCTTGGGATTCTGAAACGCCTCATCCTTGATCTGATGAACCACGCCCAGATCCACCCGCTCCTGCGCGGAAACGGTGAGGGCGAACGTCACTACCAGCGCCAGCACGGATTCAATTCGTCGCGGCATCTTCGATGACGAGGATATCAGAGAATTGCCAGTTCTTCATCAGCCACGCCGCCGTCCGCCACGGAAGCGCCGGAACCACAACGCTTGCCTCGATGCCCGCGGCTTGCAGGCCCGCGCGCGCCCGCGGCAACCCCTATCGCCGGACGATAGCGCCCCGCGCCAGTGATAATAGGTCCAGCGCCGAATGAACATCCTCGACATTGTTGTCGGCAAACCCATCAAGACCATCGACGAGCGCGCTGAGCAAATCGGCCCCGCGCAAGGCATTCCCATCTTCGGCCTGGACGCGCTGAGCTCCGCCGCCTACGGCCCCGAAGCCGCCTTAAGTCTGCTCCTGCCGCTAGGCCTCATGGGTGTTCGCTACATCATTCCCATCAGCGCCGCCATTATCGCGCTGCTCGTGATCGTCTACTTCTCCTACCTCCAGACCATCTCCGCGTACCCCGCCGGAGGCGGCTCCTACACCGTCGCGCGCTTCAACCTGGGCGCGCGCGCGGGACTCCTCGCCGCAGCCGCGTTGCTCGCCGATTACATCCTGACCGCAGCCGTGGGAATTTCCGCCGGCGTCGGCGCCTTGGTCTCCGCCGTCCCGTCCTTGCTGCCCCACACAGTTGCCATCTGCCTGGGAATTCTCCTCGTCATCACCGTCCTCAACTTGCGCGGCGTGCGCGAAGCTGGCGTAGTCTTCGCCGTACCCACGTATTTGTTCGTCGGCACGCTCCTCATCACCATCGTCGCCGGCGTGTTGCGAGTTCTCCTCAGCGGAGGCCATCCCAGCCCGCTCGTTCCCTTCCCCGCACCCCCGCCCGTCACCCAGGCCGTCAGCTACTGGCTGCTGCTCAAAGTTTTCGCCAGCGGCTGCACCGCCATCACCGGAGTGGAAGCCGTCAGCAACGGCGTCAAAGCTTTTCGCGAGCCCGGCGTCAAAAACGCCCAGCGCACCCTCACCGTGATTATCTTCCTGCTGGCCATCTTGCTCGCCGGGATTTCTTTTCTTGTGAGGAGCTACGGCATCGCCGCCACCGATCCCGGCCTGCCCGGTTACCAAAGCCTGCTCTCCATGCTGATCGCCGCCGTCTTCGGCAAAGGCGTTTTCTATTACCTGGCCATGGCCTCCATTTTGTTCGTGCTCTCGCTCTCCGCCAACACCGCCTTCGCCGATTTCCCGCGCTTGTGCCGCGCCATCGCCCAAAACAATTACCTGCCCCACGCCTTCGGCTATCGCGGACGCCGCCTGGTCTATACCTACGGCATCGTCTGCCTCGCCCTGCTCTGCGGCGGACTGCTCATTCTCTTCGGCGGCGTCACTGACCGCCTGATTCCGCTCTATGCCGTCGGCGCCTTCCTGGCCTTCACACTCTCCCAATC
>JALYIB010000127.1 GCA_030775965.1 Acidobacteriota bacterium
GCACCCGCACCACGCGCCCCGGCATCGCAGCAGCGATCGACCGCGGCCCCGAGCGCTCTGCCGCGCTCCGCCGTCCGCGCGGCCCACGTGGATCCAGAACTTCAACTCGATACACCCGCCCATTCACTGCGACTTCGCCGCCGCCCAACACATGAACCACGTAACTCCGCCCCTGGATCAGTATGGACCACGACCCATCCCCCACCGCCGCCGCCGAATAATTTTGCTCCACCGCAACGCCTTGCGCATGGTAAGCAAAGTGTCCCTCCGCGGTCGCGAGCGTCGCCGCCTTCCCGTCGATCGAGACTTCGTATTTCATCGCAGCATGGACTCCCGCCCCGCCTGTAGCCATGCCGACGCTGGCCCGCTCGCCCCCGCCAACTTCGTTAACGCGCCAGCCTTCCGCTGCGCCAGCACCGCCGCCAGCGCCGCCACCGCTTCCGCCTCGGGATCCCGCGCAAGCTCTTGCCGCCGCGCAAAAAACTCGTCCAGAAACGCCGTCGAAAGCGCCCCCGCGCGGAACTCCGCGTCGTCCATAATCTCGCCGAAAAATTCCCGGTTCGTCGCAATTCCCGCGATCGCGTACTCGGTCAGCGCACGCTTCATGCGCGCCACAGCAGCCTCGCGCGACGGCCCCCACACCGCCAACTTCGCCAGCAGCGGATCATACTCCACCGGCACTTCCCAACCTTCATAGATCCCGGAATCCAGCCGCACCCCCGGCCCTGCCGGTTCTCTCAGCCGCGTGATCCGCCCCGGCGAAGGCAGAAACTGCCGCTCCGGATCTTCCGCATAAATCCGGCACTCGATCGCCGACCCTTCCCACCGCACGTCCTCCTGCCGCACCGTCAGCCGCTCCCCCGCGGCGATGCGCAATTGCCACTGCACTAAATCCAATCCGGTGACTAACTCAGTAACCGGATGCTCCACCTGCAATCGCGTGTTCATCTCCAGGAAATAAAAGTTGCGCTCCCGATCCACTAAAAATTCCACGGTCCCGGCGTTGTGATAATTCGCCGCTCGCGCGATCCGCAGCGCCGCCTCGCCCATCCGCGCGCGCAACTCCGGATCTTCCCTAATTAACGGACTCGGGCACTCCTCGATCACCTTCTGATGCCGCCGTTGGATCGAACACTCGCGTTCCCCCAAATGAATCATGTGCCCGTGCCGGTCCCCCAGCACTTGAATCTCGATGTGCCGCGGCTCCAGCACCAGCTTTTCCAGATACACGTCGCCGTTGCCAAACGCGCGCGACGCTTCGCTCGAAGCTTCGCGTATCGCCGCTTCCAGATCGCCCTCGCGATCCACGCGCCGCATCCCTTTTCCACCCCCGCCCGCCGATGCCTTGAGCAACACCGGATACCGCAGCGCCTCCGCGATCTTCTTAGCGCTCTCCAGATTTTCAATAGCCGTTTCGGTCCCCGGCACCACCGGCGCCCCCGCCGCGATCGCCAGTTTCCGCGCCGCCGTCTTCGAGCCCATCTGCCGCACCGCGGCCGCCGGAGGCCCGATGAACACCATCCCCGCCGCCTCGCACGCCTCCGCGAACTCCGCGTTCTCGCTCAGAAATCCGTACCCTGGGTGAATTGCCTCCACGCCATGCCGCTGCGCCGCGGCAATGATCTTATCGATGCGCAAATAACTTTCAGAAGCCGCCGACGCTCCCAGATGCGCCGCCTCATCCGCCATCTGAACCGCCAGCGACCCGCGATCGGCGTCCGCATAAACCGCGACGCTCACGATCCCCGCCTCGCGCAGCGCGCGCACAATGCGCACCGCGATCTCCCCCCGATTCGCCACCAATACTTTTCTGAACATGATTCCGGCGTGAGCTTCGATTTTAGCAGGGGAGCCGATTTTTACACTATCTTTATACTCCCAGCCCGGATCTTAATGCGGCTTTGATGCGCGCTTTCTTACGCTGGAAATCGTGAAGCTCGCAGTTCGCGTTTCCGCGCCCGTATCCACCCCCGAAGTCCTCCGCCCGGAACTCGAAGTCAACGTGGTCTATACCCGCCTTCCCGGCGCCGCCAAAACTTTACTCACCGCCAGCGGACTCGCTCGCGGCCTGGGGGCTCGCGTCACGGTTCACGTCCCGCAAGTGATTCCTTACCCGCTGGAACTCAAAGCGCCGCCCGTCTCCGTCCCATTCGCCGAAAAGCAACTCCTCGCCCTGGCCGGCGAGCAGCCCGTCGAAACCAATATTCAAATGTACCTGTGCCGCGATTTAACCGAAACCATCCGCCGCGTTCTCAAACCCGATTCCGTGGTAGTCATCGGAGGCCGCAAACGCTGGTGGCCTTCTCCCGAGAAAAAACTGGCGGCGATTCTACGGCGTGACGGACATCGCGTGATACTCACCCATGCAGACTAGTATTCCAACCACTCCCTCCACAACCACCACCAAAGTAGTGGTCGCGACCACCGTCGCCTTGACTTTCATCACCTTCTGGCAAGCCGCCGCCATTGTGCTCAACGATCTCGCCTCCACCATGTTCTACATCGGCGGCATCACCGAGCAAGCCATCGGCAAGCCCGCCCCCTGGATGGTGCTGGGCGTCATGCTCTTCAGCTACGCCGTGCGCTCCGTCTACATGGAAAGCTGCGGCATGTTCGTGCGCGGCGGCGTTTACATCGTCGTCAAAGACAGCATCGGACCCACCGTCGCCAAGCTCTCCGTTTCCTCGCTGGTGGTCGATTACGTCCTCACCGGCCCCATCAGCGCCGTCAGCGCCGGCCAATACCTGGGCCGCTTGCTCAACGACATGGCCGAGACGCTGCACCAAACCTGGCGCACCGATCCCAATACCTTCGCCGTGTTCTTCAGCGTCGCCGTAACCATTTATTTCTGGTACAGCAATATCAAGGGCGTCCCCGAGTCCAGCCACAAAGCCCTGCGCATTATGCAGATCACCACGGTGATGGTCGTGATCATCCTGATCTGGGCCCCCATCACGCTGCTGATGCGCGGCGGCGCAAAACTCCCGCCCTTGCCCACGCCGTCGAACCTCCATCTGACCAACGAATCCCTAGGCTGGTTCGCCGGAACCTATTTCGCCAAGATTTCTTTCGTAGTGATCATGGTGTCGATCGGCCATTCGCTCCTGGCCATGAGTGGCTTCGAAACCCTGGCGCAAGTCTACCGCGAAGTCGCTTATCCCAAACTCAAGAACCTGCGCATCACCGCCAACATCGTCTGCACCTACGCGGTCATCTGCACCGGCATCATCTCGCTGCTGGCCGTGATGATCATCCCCGATTCCACCCGCAGCATGTACTACGACAACATGATCGGCGGCTTGGTCATGAACTTCGCCGGGCCCGAAGTTCTCAAGCTGGGCTTCCACGTCTTCATCGTCATCGTCGGAGTCCTGATCCTCGCCGGCGCCGTCAACACATCTTTAATCGGCGTGAACGGCGTCTTAAATCGCGTCGCCGAGGACGGCGTCCTGCTCGACTGGTTCCGCAAGCCGCATAAGCGCTTCGGCACCACCTACCGCATCCTCAACACCATGGCGATCCTCCAGATCTTAACGATCCTCGCCAGCCGCGGTGACGTCTTCCTCCTGGGCGAGGCCTACGCCTTCGGTGTCGTCTGGAGCTTCGCGCTCAAAGCCCTGGGCGTCCTGGTCCTCCGCTACCAGCGCCACGATCAGGAATACAAAATGGGGTGGAACATTCAAATCGCCGGCAAAGAAATCCCCATCGGTCTGGGCCTGACCACCTCCACGCTGTTCCTGGTGGCCATCGCCAATTTGTTCTCGAAAAAAATCGCCACCATTTACGGAGTCTCTTTCACCATTCTTCTCTACACCCTGTTCATGATTTCCGAGCGCATCAACGCCCGTAAAAAACTGGAACACCGTAGCGACCTCGAAAAGTTCAATCTGGATCATCAGTCCCAAGTCTCCGCCGCCACCTTGCGCGCCCGCCCCGGTTGCGTTCTGGTGGCGGTTCGCGATTACCATCGCATGCACCATCTGCAAAGGACCCTCGAAAAGACCAACATGCGCCGTCACGACATCGTCGTGATGACCGTCCGCCAGCTCTCCACCGGCGCCGGCGAATACGAACTCCGTGACGATCAACTCTTCGCCGGCTATGAGCAGGAACTGTTCTCCCACGTCGTCACGCTCGCCGAAAAAGAAGGCAAGAGCGTGGAGTTGTTAGTCGTTCCCGCCGTCGATCCCTTCGATGCGCTGGTCCAAACCGCCTCGAGCCTGCGCGCTTCGAAATTAGTCGTCGGCGTCTCTCCGCGCATGGAGTCCGATGAACTGGCCCACCGCATTGGACTCGCCTGGGAAAACCAGCCCTCTCCCCGCCATCCGTTTTCGCTCGAAATCACCCAGACCGATCGCCCCTCGACCTACGTGAACCTGGGCCCGCACCCGCCGCGCTTGTGGCCCGAAGACGTCGACCTGCTGCACAATATCTGGCTGCGCCTCACCGAACAGCAAGGCGTGGGTTCCAAACTCCACCACCGCGACGTCGTCGGCGTCGCGTTACAGCGCCTGGAGGAAGAACTGCAAAGCGCCGAACGCCTGCGCATTCTGCAGCAAGTGGAAAGCGCCGTCCATCGCCACGAAGGCGAGATCGAACTACCCGCTCCCCTCTCAAGCGACGACTGATCGAACTCTCGGTATAACTAAAGTTATACTGGGGTATGAAGACTGCGATCTCGGTTCCCGACGACCTGTTCCGCACGGCAGAGGCCGCCGCGCGCCGCCTCCGAGTCTCGCGGAGCAAGTTGTACGCGACAGCGCTCGCGGACTTCTTGGAGCGCCAGCAATCCGCCACCGTCACCGAACGTTTGAACGAAATTTATCAGCGCCGTTCCGCGAAACTGGACCCCGCCCTCCACCGCGCCCAACTCAAATCAATCGAAAAATCAATCCAAAAATCAATCCAAAAGGAATCCTGGTAGCCGTGGCCGGCGCTCTGCAGCGCGGCGAAATCTGGTGGGCCGATCTTCCCCACCCGCGCCGCTCGGAGCCCGGATACCGCCGTCCCGTCTTGGTGATCCAAGTGAATTCGTTCAACCGCAGCCGCATTCAGACCGTCCTCGTCGCCGCCATCACCGGCAATGTGGAACTGGCCCAAGCTCCCGGCAACGTGCTCCTGCCGGCGGACACTGCGGGCCTTTCGCGCGACTCCGTCGTGAACGTTTCCCAAATCCTGACACTCGATCGCAGCTTTCTAACCGAGCATGCCGGCGCTCTTTCCCCCCGCATGCTTCGCGCGGTCGACGCGGGCCTGCGCTCCGTCCTTCACCTTTAGCCCCGTCATAATGAAATACGTGGCCAGCCCCGCCGAACCCGAAACCGCGGTTGAGCTAGCGGAGACCGAACCCCAGCCGCGCGACCTGCCAGCTTCTTGGCGCGAGTACACACTCGCCGTGGCCATCGTCGGGATCGCCACCCTGGCCGCTCTGCTTCTGCGCCCCTACCTGGCCGCCACCAACCTGGCGATGGTTTATCTCCTGGGCGTAGTCGCGGTAGCCACCCGCTGCAACCGCAGTGCCTCCGTGATGGCCTCCTTCCTCAGCGTCGCCGCTTTCGATTTCTTCTGCGTGCCTCCTTATTTAGCCTTCCAAGTATCCGAATATGAATACCTGATCACCTTCGCCGGCATGCTGGCCGTGGCGCTGGTTATCAGCGCTCAAACCTCGCGCATCCGCGCCCAAGCCGCCAGCGCCGTCGATCGCGAGTCGCGCACCAAAGCGCTCTACCGCCTCTCCCGCCGCCTTGCCGCGCAAACCCGCGTATTCGACGCCGCCCTGGCCGCCACGGAAGTTGCCGCGCAAGTCTTCGGCTCTCACGTGACCATCTTCCTCCCCGAAGACGGCCGCATCTCCTTCCGCAAACGCACTTCGAACCAGTTGCTGATCTCCACGGCCGAAGAGGAAATCGCCCAAGCCGTTTTCGATCACGGCCGCAAAGCCGGGAAGGGAATGGAGCGCTTCCCCGAAGCCGCCGCCACCTATATCCCGCTCAAAGGCGTCAGCCGCATCGTCGGCGTGATGGCGATTCTCCCCGGCCCTCACGGCGAAACGCTAAAGCCCGATCAACAGCACCTCCTTGACCTCTTCGCCAATCAAACCGCGCTGGCCATCGAGCGCACGCTGAGCCAGAACGCGGCCGACGATGCGCGCATGCAAATGGAAACCGAGGAAATGCGCAGCTCGCTCCTCAGCGCGGTGTCGCATGACCTGCGCACCCCGCTCGCCTCCATTACCGGCGCCGCCACCACGCTGCGCTCGCAAAGCGGCAAGCTGACTCCCGAAGTTCGCGACGAGCTGCTCGAAAGCATCTCCGAAGAAGCCCTGCGCCTGAGCCGCTTGGTCGGCAATCTGCTGGACATGACGCGCCTGGAATCCGGCGTCGAACTCCGCCGCGATCTCTACCCGCTCGAGGAAATCGTGGGTTCCGCCTTGCAGCGCTTGGAACCGCAGCTAGCCGGCCGCGAGATGTCGCTAGCGCTGCCCGAAGACCTGCCCCTGGTGAACGTGGATGATGTTCTACTAGGGCAAGTGCTGGTGAATCTGCTCGAAAACGCCACTAAATACAGCCCCGCGGGAAGCCCTATCGAGATCGCCGCCGAAGCCACGCCCGCTGCCGTACTGCTCGAAGTCCGCGACCGTGGCCCGGGATTCGCCGCCGGAGAAGAGAAGCGCCTGTTCGAAAAGTTCTACCGCGGAAAATCCGACGGCGTCCGCGGCGCCGGATTAGGTCTCGCCATCTGCCGCGCCATCGTCACCGCCCACCGCGGCGCCATTGAAGCTCTCCCTCGCCCCGGCGGCGGCGCCATCTTCCGCATTCGCCTCCCCCTCAGTGCACCGATGAAAGGGGATGATCTGGCGAAAGGCGATGCACTGACGAAAGGCAATGCACCGACGAAAGGCGATGCGCGCTGATGAAGCCCCTGCTCCTCGTCATCGAAGACGACCCGCAAATCCGCCGCTTCCTCCGCGCCACGCTAGCCGCCGAAGAGTATCAGTTCCATGAAGCCGTCACCGCCGCCGAAGGCATCGCGCAAGCCGCCGCCCGTCAGCCCGATCTGGTGCTGCTCGACCTCGGCCTCCCCGATCGCGACGGCCTCGACATCATCCGCGAAATCCGCTCCTGGAGCCAAATGCCCATCGTGGTCCTCTCCGCCCGCGGCCAGGAAAAAGACAAAATCGCCGCGCTCGATCTGGGCGCCGACGATTACGTCGCCAAACCTTTCGCCGTCGGCGAACTGCTGGCCCGCATCCGTGCCGCCCTCCGCCGCGCCGCCCCCCTCGCCTCGGACGGAGCCGACCCCATCGTCCGCTTCGGCAACGTCCAAGCCGATTTCGAAAAACGCCTCATCACCGTCGCCGGCCAGGAAGTCCACCTCACGCCCAACGAATACAAACTCCTGCAAGTCCTCATCAAACACGCCGGACGCGTCGTCACCCAGCGCCAGTTGCTGAACGAAGTGTGGGGCCCCCAGCACACCGAACAATCCCAATAC
>JALYIB010000128.1 GCA_030775965.1 Acidobacteriota bacterium
ACGTTCAAGGGCAGCGACATCCGCCTCCAGCTCGCGTTTACGTATAATCAGCCCAAATGAACCGTCGTTTCCTCAACGCCCTGCTGGTCTACGCGGTGCTGGCGGTCTTGGCCGCTTTCACCCTGGACGGCGTCATCCGCATCGCTACATGGGTGCTTTTAGGCGGCTTCGCGTTAAAAACCTACTTAGCCGTACTGAAAGACCGCATCGACTAAGCGTCAGACATATCCTACGTCGGATCATTTTAGGCCTCATCTAAGGGAAAGCTTCTAGGTACTATCCGTACCTTAGCCGCTAAGCTTCTAAAAGCCGGAGGGTTTTTCCGGGGAATCCGATCCCAGATCGGTTTTCACGTTCCGGTTTGGTATTAAACCATGGAAATGCAGTTCCAAAATGGCACGGGAGCGGGCCCAGTAGAAAGATCGGCCTCCGCGCGGGAGGAGATCAGCCCCGTCCTTTCCATCGCATTAGTGTTTCATTATCGGTGCTTTAGCTTAATTCCAGCCCCGTCCTCGGCAGGAGTTTTCCGGACCTTTATACCGTTTGGCCTAGGGCGTGCCTTTTCAAAGGCGTCGGAGAAATGAACATGAGACTAAAACATTCCAGTGCCGCCGCTGTCGCTCCCGCGCTTCAGCTTCCCCCACACCAGATCAAGACGTCGCCGAGCAGACTGCGCTCTGTGCCCCGCAAGGGAGCCGCCTCAGCCCAGCCTCCCGCTAAACCCATGGCGGTGAGCGGCACCCTGCACACCCGTTCCGCGGCGAAAGCCGAGGCCCTGGCGAAATTGGCCGCGGCCCAGCAATCTGCCCAGCAAACCGCCCGCCGCGACTCCGTGGTGCTGGAGCACCTACCGCTGGTCAAAGCCATCGCCATTCGCGTCCACGAAAACCTGCCGGTCCACGTCGAGGTGGACGATCTGGTTCACGCCGGAATCCTCGGCCTGTTCGACGCCGCGAGCAAATTCAATCCCGAAAAACAAGTTGCCTTCTCAAGCTACGCCAAGCACCGCATCAAGGGCGCCATTCTCGACAGCCTGCGCCAGCTCGACTGGGCCTCGCGCGATATGCGCCGCCGCCACAAACAAGTGGAAGCCGCCACGCGCGAGCTAGCCGCCACCTTGCAGCGCAATCCCACGGAACTCGAAGTCGCCCAGAAGCTGGGCATCGATCCGGAACGCTGGCGCAGCATGATGCTCGACCTGCGCAACGTCGGCCTGGTTTCAGCCTCCACCCGTGCTAACGAAAACGACGATCTGCCGGCACCCGATTTCCCCACCAGTCCCGACACCCATCCCGATTCCATCTGCGCCCACGAGCAGTTACGCAGCGTGCTGGGCGTAGCCATCAAGACTCTTCCGGAACGTTACCAGAAAGTGGTGTCGCTCTACTACACCGCTGAAATGACCATGAAGGAAATCGGCGGCATCCTAGGCATCAACGAAAGCCGCGTGTCGCAGATTCACAAAGCCGCGCTAGAGAAGATGCAGGCCGTTCTGCAAACCAATGGCATTAGTTCCAGCCACGCGTTCTAACGCCGCCGCCAACGGCGCTGCGGTAAGATCTCAGCATGCGCCTCACAGCGTCGCTCCTGTTATTGGTCTTCGCCCGCTTGGCCAGCTCCCAGAGTATCGACTGGCCCAAGGTCAACCAAGAACTTCTGCGCCACTACCAGGCGCTCATCCGCATCGATACCACTGACCCGCCCGGCAACGAAACCAAAGCCGCCGAATACGTCCAGCACGTCTTAGAAGCCGAAGGCATCCCCGTAACTCTAGCCGCCAAAGATCCCACCCGCGCCAACCTAATCGCCCGCCTGAAAGGCAACGGCGCCAAACGCCCCCTTCTGCTGATGGGCCACTTAGACACAGTCCAGGTAGACACATCGAAATGGACCATCCCTCCCTTCAGCGCCGAACTCAAGGACGGCTACATCTACGGCCGCGGCACCGAAGACAACAAGTGGCAAGTGGCCGCCGGCCTGATGACCATGCTGCTCCTCAAGCGCAACAATGTCGCGCTAGACCGCGACGTCATCTTCGCCGCCGAAGCCGGTGAAGAAGCCGCCACCGGCCCCGGCATCGAACACCTGGTCAACGACCACTGGTCCGAAATCGACGCCGAAGCCTGCATCGCCGAATCCGGAGGCGTGGTCCGCAGCAATGGCCAAGTCCGCTACGCCCTAGTCGAAACCGCCGAAAAGTTGCCGAAGGGCGCTCGTCTGGTTGCTCACGGCCCCTCCGGCCACGGCTCGCGCCCCATGCGCACCAGCGCGATTCTGCACTTGTCCACTGCCATCGAAAAAGTAGCCACCTGGGACCCGCCCATGCGCCTCAACGACACCACCCGAACTTACTTCGAGAAACTAGCCACCATCGGCACCCCCGCCGAAGCCGCCCGCTACAACGGATTATTCAGTCCCGCGAAAGCCGCCGCCAGCCGCGAATATCTAGCCGAGCACGACCCCAGCAAATACTCCATGCTGCACACCTCCATCTCGCCCGACATCATCTCCGGCGGTTTTCAGATCAACGTGATTCCTTCGCAGGCGGAAGCCACGCTAGACATCCGCGCCCTGCCCGATGAAGACATGCCCGCGTTCTACGCGCTGATGCGCAAGATGATCAACGACCCCGCCGTCGAACTCATCCCCGAAAATAAGAACGCGCGCCCCGCCGCCCCGCCCTCACGCATCGATTCCGACGTCTACCGCGCCATCGAAGCCTCGAATCGCAAGATCTACCAGATCCCCACCATCCCCACCATGAGCACCGGCGCCTCCGACATGGCCTTCCTGCGCGCGAAAGGCATGCAGTGCTACGGCGTCGGCCCCATAGTCGACGAAGAAGACGCCGCCAAAGGCTTCGCCGCCCACAGCGACCAGGAACGCCTTCGCGAAGACGCGCTCTACAAATTCATGCAGTTTCAATGGGACGTGCTGACTACGGTGGCGATGTCGAAGAAATAGGTAAGGCGATGTACAAGATCAAACAACGGCGACTTTCGGTATCGCAGCGGAAGAAGCGAAGGGCTGTTCAGACAGAGCTAAGTCGCAAATTGCCGTGGTGGGCATACGCGGGAGGATTTTTTGCGCTCCTAGGTTTAACGGCATTGGCGATGAAGCAAATCGGTATGTTGGGGAAATGAACCAGACTCAGATTTAACACACTATCGATGATGGGGCCGCGCAAGCGCCTGCTAAAATCGTCGAGTAGGTGTCTTCCGCAACCAAACCCTCACCGTCCGCCAGTTCTTTGGCCGTAAGGGACTGCTTTCCGAGTGGCACGCGAACTACGAATACCGCGCCGGGCAACTCGCCATGGCCGAAGCCGCCGAGTCCGCGCTGGCCGAAAAAAAGCACCT
>JALYIB010000129.1 GCA_030775965.1 Acidobacteriota bacterium
CCTTCATCTCGGGTATGGAAAGTGAATAATTCCTGCAGTCTGAGTTGGTCCGAAGCGGTGTGGTACAGAAGCTCGCCATCATGGGCGAAGCGGCTGCCCGAGTGTCACCGGAGCTGAAGAGCCGAGAGCCTCAGATACCCTGGGCTCAGATCGTGGCTTTTCGCAACATACTAGTTCACGCATACTTCGGAATCGATTGGGATGAGGTCTGGCAAGTGGCCAGGAACCGCTGCCCTTCACTCCGAGAGCAGGTCGCCCGAATCCTTGCCGCGGAATCCTAGTCAGCCCGAAGAGGATGGCCTGAATCGCCCGCATCACAACTAGTCTCTTACCAGGCGCTCGTTGGCTAGATCGATCAGCATCCAATGGATGCTGAAGCCAAACCACTTCTGAAAAGCCCGGAAGCTCCGGTCCTTGGGCCAAGATTCCTCAACCCTGTCCCAACTTTCCAGCTCTCGCTCAAATATCTCTCCGCTGGTCTCTTCCAAACGCGCGAGTAACTCATCCTCAAAAGTGCATTCCGGTAGCAGGTAAATCGAAGAATTGTCAAATCCCTATTTGAGGGGTCCACGGCTCGCAGCCAATCCAGAAACGGCTGTTTGGGAACCACCGTCACGGCTGTGCGATTGAGCGTTCGCATCGATCTTTATGCTGCATCCCGATAGTAGTAGTTGAGCATCCCGCCCATGCGTTGCTTCCTCTGGATGTTTCCAAACGAGCGCAAGCGCACCGGCAAAACGATCCGGTTCCCGATTCCCTGATGATTCCGCTCCCGGTGATAGTGCGCTAGAAACTCACGCAGCGCGACTCGTAATCCTGACTCGCCAAATACAATGAGTCGATCCAAACATGATTCCTCGATAGCCCGCACAAATCGCTCAGCATAAGCGTTCAGGTTCGGAGACCGCGGCGGCAGTTTCACTGGTTTCACGCCGGAGGCCACGAGAGCGTCGTGGAATTCCTTTGCGAACAGCGGGTCGCGATCATGGACCAAGTACGTCTTGCCACGCAGAAAACCGTCCTGCGCATCGGTTAGGTTCCGCGACACCTGATTCATCCACGCGCTGTCCGGATTGTGGTGGATGCCCGCCACATGAACCCGGCGGGTGGCTAGGTCAATCACGAAGAAAACCATGTATCGAACCAAACCGGCACGAGTCCAGACTTCCACCATAAAGAAATCCGCAGCCGCAATCATCTCCCAATGGGCAGCCAGAAATTCGCGCCAAGTTGTTTTCCGGCACCTTTCGGGCGACGGCTCGACTCCGTGTTCCTTGAGGATATTGACTACCGTTCCACGGCCCACGGTGTGACCAAGATTGCTGAGTGCCCCCTGGATTCTTGTGTAGCCCCAGTCCCGATTCTCACGCGCCATCTGGACGACAAGCTTTCGGATCTCCGCTATCACCTTTGGCCGTCCTGGACCGCGCCGTTCGCTTCCATCGTACTTTTGCGCGATCAACTTCCGATGCCACGCTAGCAAGGTATCCGGACTCACGAGAGTTGCGACGCCATGGAGGGCTTTCCAGCCGAGAATTTTTGCTCTTGCCGCAAGCCGCCGCCTTTGATCGTCGGTGAAACGCAGCCGCTTGCTGTCCACCTGTTCTCGTAGCACCCGATTTTCTTCGCGCAGGTACTCAATCGCGTCTTGCTGGTGCTGATTCACCCAGCCAGCGAGGGACGTCGCCAGAAAACGAAATGGATCGAGAGAAGCGCGCATTCTGGCCATGGTAGCAGACCAGAATGATAGATAAGCGGCTCTCGAACCAACTGATTAGCCTCAATCCGAATTCACAAAAAGCCCGCCGTTTGAGTTTTTGGACATTACGGGAATGATCACTTTTGGATCGCGGACTACGGGACTCCGCGACCGGCGCTTCAAGGTGGCTCCGGGACAAGTGGTATCGGGGGAGGCGGATCTCAGGTTTACAAGCTGACTTGGCGGGACTAATCTAGTCTACGTACGTATGCAAACCCCCGAGAGGAATAATTAATGGGATAGTCCGCCGCGTCTGAAGATCAGGCGGATTAGCTTGAGTAACAACCCAACCATCACAGCCTGCAGTATTACGTAAGGCATGCCGTGTTGTAGGATTGGTAGCTTATCCATCAGCCAGACATCGAGCGCGAGCACTGCAGCCAACAGGACAATCGTGGTGAATGTGCCCCATCCCGTCGCTCTGTTGTAGACGTTCATCCCCGAATCATCGGCTGCTTGCGGGAGTGCCAATAGGTACTCCTGGCAGAGCAGAATGGAAAGCGATCAGAGTTCGTCCGGCGAAGCTATCTTAATTCCATCTGGAGCAAGCCACGGATGAAATTCAAACCTTAAAATGCCTGACCGGACGGCCTCGTCAGACTGAACCAGGGCTTGCGCCTCTTCGATGGAGTCCACGGTAAAGATATAGAGCCCGCGATGGTCGCCCAGATCCATGAACCAGCCCCCTACTATGATGGCG
>JALYIB010000130.1 GCA_030775965.1 Acidobacteriota bacterium
GCGTTTCGGTGAATGATGAGATTGTGCATGGCATGCCGTCGCAGAAGAAGATTTTGAAGAACGGCGATATCGTTTCGATCGATACCGGGGTGCAGCTAAACGGGTATTATGGGGATTCGGCGATTACGGTCCCGGTGGGCCAGATTTCGGAAGAGGCCCAGCGGTTGATCGATGTGACTCGCGAATCGCTGGAGTTGGCGATCGACAAAATGCGGCCGGGCAACCGGCTGTTCGATGTTTGCGGAACGGTGGAGCGCCACGTGACCGCGAACGGTTTTTCGATAGTGCGGGAGTTTGTAGGCCACGGCATCGGCACGCAGATGCACGAAGAGCCGCAGGTTCCCAACTACATCGACCGGCGGAATGAGAATCCGCGGTTGAAAGAAGGAATGGTATTGGCGATTGAACCCATGGTAAATGCCGGGGCGCCAGGGAGCCGGGTGCGGGCTGACAAGTGGACGGCCGTGACCGAGGATGGAAAGTATTCGGCGCACTTCGAACATACGGTGGCGGTGACGGCCGAAGGGCCGTGGGTTTTGACGAGGCCGTGATGGCGGAAGAGGCCACCCCCGGGGTTGAGGCAACGGTGGTGGAACTTCTCCCCAGTGCGGTGTACCGTCTAAAGCTGGCGAACGAAGATGTGGTGATGGCGCATGCAGCGGGCGCGGCCATAGTGAATTTTGTAAGGGTGCGTCCCGGAGACAGGGTGCGAGTGGAGCTTTCGCCGCACGACCGGACGCGCGGCAGGATCGTGGAATTGTTGACGAAGGGCTGAGTTGTTGACGAAAGGTTGAGTGGTTTATGAAAGTTAGAGCTTCCGTAAAAGTGATGTGCGACAAATGCAAGATCGTCCACCGCGAAGGCGTGGTGCGCGTGATCTGCACCAATCCCAAGCATAAGCAGAGGCAGGGTTAACCATGGCGCGTTTAGCGGGTGTCGATTTACCGGCGAAGAAGCGGACCGAGATCGGTCTGACCTACATCTATGGCATCGGGCGGACGCGCAGCAAGTCGCTGTGCCATCGCGCGGGCATCGACCCTAACAAGAAGGTGTCGGAGCTGACGGAAGACGAAATCAATCATATCCGAACGATTCTCGAAGCCGAAGGTTCGGTCGAAGGCGATCTGCGCAAAGAGATCTCGATGAACATCAAGCGCCTGATCGAGATGGGTTCTTATCGCGGCATGCGGCATCGCCGCGGCCTGCCGGTGCGCGGCCAGCGTACGCACACCAACGCGCGCACCCGCAAGGGTCCGCGGCGCGGCACCGTGGCGAATAAGAAGAAAGCCAGCGCGAAGACCTAACGAGAGAGCTGAATACATAAATGGCGACCAAAGCACCAGCGAAGACAGCGGCCAAAGGCGGCAAGAAAAAGACCTTCAAGAAGAAGGAAAAGAAGATGGTGCCCGTGGGCGTAGTCCACGTGCAAGCGTCTTTCAACAACACCATCATCACCATCACGGACCCCATGGGGAACGTGCTGTCGTGGTCGAGCTCGGGTTCGCTGGGGTTCCGGGGATCGCGCAAGGGCACGCCGTTCGCGGCGCAGCAGGCTTCGCTGACCGCGGCCAACAAGGCCAAGGAATCGGGCTTGCGGACAGTGAACGTAGAGGTGAGCGGTCCCGGCGCGGGCCGCGAGTCGGCCGTACGCGCGTTGTCGACGGCGGGGCTCGAAGTGAGAATCATCAAGGATCTCACGCCCATTCCGCATAACGGCTGCCGTCCGCCGAAGAAGCGCAGAGTTTGATCGAGGCCCGGAAACGGGCTGTTGTAGAAGTGAAGATGTAAAGCAGGACGAAGACCCGAAGGGGGTCGTAAACTGCACCTGACTGAAGTTTAGGGAGGTTTGATTTGGCAAGATATATTGGTCCCGTGTGCCGGCAGTGCCGGCGCGAGGGCATGAAGCTGTTCCTCAAAGGCGAGCGCTGCCACACCGAGAAGTGCGCCATCGAAAAGCGCAATTTCATTCCCGGCCAGCACGGCAAAGATCGTAAGCCGAAGATTGTCGGCTACGGTTTGCAGCTGCGCGAAAAGCAGAAGGCGCGCCGCTATTATCAGTTGCTCGAAGGCCAGTTCCGCAACCTGTTCGAGAAGGCCAGCGGGATGAAGGGCATCACCGGCGACAACATGTTGAACATGCTGGAACGCCGCCTGGATAACGTGATTTACCGCATGGGCTTCGGCACTTCGCGCGCGCAGAGCCGCCAGTTGGTGCGTCACGGCCACGTGCAAGTGAACGGACGCCGCGTGGATATTCCGTCGTTCCTGGTGAAACCCAACGATGTGATCGAAATTCAGGAATCGAGCAAAAAGAACCCGGCGGTGTTGCACGCCACCGAAGCCACCGCGCACTCGCCCAGTCCGAACTGGTTGGAAGTGGATCGCGAGAATCTGAAGGCGCGCGTGCTGGGACAACCCAAGCGCGAGGACCTGGTGCAGATTCAGTTGAACGAGCAGCTCATCGTCGAGTTGTATTCGAAGTAGGCGTTCGGAAAACAGAGGAGCCACAGAATGTTCAAAGGATTTCAAAAACCCAAGAGGCTAGTTGCGAATACGGAAACGTTGACCGAGCGTTACGGCATGTTTATCGCGCAGCCGTTCGAGCGCGGATTCGGGTCCACCATCGGCACCGGACTGCGGCGCGTGCTGCTGAGCTCGATTGAAGGCGCGGCCATCACGGCGGTGCGGATCGATGGCGTGGCGCACGAGTTTAGTCCGATTCCGAGTGTGGTTGAGGACGCCACCGATATTATCTTGAACCTGAAGCAGGTGCCTTTCAAGATGATGGGAGAGGGGACGCGCACGGTTCGTCTGAAGGCGACGACGCCGGGTCCGGTGTTGAGCGGCCAGATCGAAACCGACCAGGATATCGAAGTGCTGGATCGCAACATGCACATCGCCACCATCGGACCGGCCGGCAAGCTCAACATAGAAATGCGCCTGAAGTCGGGGCGCGGCTATGTAGCGGCGGATCGCAACAATGATGAGGATCTGGCGGTCGGCTACATTCCGATTGACTCGGTTCATTCGCCGGTGCGCAAAGTAAACTTCGCGGTGGAAGCGGCGCGCTTGGGCCAAACCACTGACTACGACAAACTCACCATCGAAGTGTGGACCAACGGCGCGATTTCGCCGGCCGACGCCATCGGCCAGGCGGCGAAGCTGCTGAAGGATCACATGGCCATCTTCATCAACTTCGAAGAAGTGGCCGACGCCACCGAAGAGCCGGCCGAGCGCGCCTTGAGCCAGATGAACGAAGTGCTCAACCGTTCGGTGGAAGAGTTGGAGCTGAGCGTCCGTTCCTACAACTGCCTGAAGAACGCCAACATTCAAACCATTGGCGACCTGGTGCAGCGTTCCGAAGCAGAGATGCTGCGCACCAAGAATTTCGGGCGCAAATCGCTGAACGAAATCAAAGAGATTCTCTCCGGTTTGGGCCTGACCTTCGGTATGAAATTCGACGCCCAGGGCCGCTTGATTTCCCCCAGTGGGACGCCGGCGATGATTGGCACGCCGCTGCCCGAGGGCTCGTATAGCCTCGACACCGATATTGACGACGACGAAGACGAAGAAGAAGAGGTCAGCCCCGCGGTTGAGTAAATCATGAAACATAAAGTATCCGGTTATAAACTCAAGCGCGATGCTGGCTCGCGCAAGGCGTTGCTCAAGGGCCTGGTGACCAGCGTCATCGAGCACGAG
>JALYIB010000131.1 GCA_030775965.1 Acidobacteriota bacterium
AGTATCTGATCCGCTGCCCGGGAGACACCGCACGAAAGAGCGCCGACTGGTTGAAGGCGCGGCTGTCGGCCTTCAGGGCCGCCGGGACGGCAACGCGCTAATCCGGCCCTGCAAACCGCTAAATGCAGGCGGACCCCGTCTGCCCGCCACCTCATCAACGCACACTGGCTATTATATACTTGACACACCCATGACTTAGCGGGAAAATGGCTGCAACTAGAGGGTTCAGCCATGTCTTTCAACGCTCCCCACTTCACCGACGAAACCAAAGCTCGCGAATACCTCGAAGCGATCCGCTGGCCGCAGGGTCCGGTCTGCCCGCATTGCGGCTCTTGTGACGGCGCATACCGCCTTGAAGGTGCCGCCCATCGTCCCGGCCTGCTGAAGTGCAAAGACTGCCGCGAACAGTTCTCTGTGACCGTTGGAACCGTTTTCGAGCGTTCCAAGATCCCACTGACCAAGTGGGTACTGGCGACCCATCTTCTTTGCTCAAGCAAGAAAGGCATTAGCTCCCACCAGATCGCCCGCACCTTGGGCGTTACCTACAAGACCGCATGGTTCATGGCGCATCGCATTCGTCTTGCGATGGCTCCTGCGACGAACACTGGCCCGCTTGGAGGCGAAGGCATCACCGTCGAAGCAGACGAAACGTTTCTGTCCAAGTCGCCCAAAACGCGCAAGCCCGCTGGCCTGCCTTTGAATGCCAAGCCTGCGCCGATGGTGTTCGCCCTGGTGGAGCGCGGCGGCAATATCCGCTCCATGTACTTGGACCACCGCAACGTGCGTAGTGCCTTGAGCAAGCATCTGCACGATGACAGCCGCTTGGTCACAGACGGATCGAATACCTACAAGTTCGTGATGCCCTCCAAGGAGCAGCACGAATCGGTTGACCATTCCAAGTTCGAATGGGCGCGTGGCGATGTTCACACCAATACGCTGGAGAATTTCTTCTCCATCTTCAAACGCGGATTGGTTGGCACCTACCAGCACATGGACAAGAAGCACCTTGATCGGTATCTGGCCGAATTCGACTTCCGTCGCAACAACCGCGCTAAGCTCGGTATCAATGATGTGCAGCGCACGGCCAATGCGCTGAAAGGAATCGAAGGCAAGCGACTCACATACCGACGGCCTGACGAAGCGTAAAAGGCGCGGGTAGCCCGCAATTGCCTCAGCCGCTCTCAAATCGGCGTTACCCGCAGGACGCCAGCATTCTAATTGGATCTGCGAATCTGTGGGAGCGGCCAGAATTTGCCGTTTCGATTTCACGGACATTGGCACACTGGCCGTTCATCGAAACATATCTCGGCGTAATGCTGATGGCCGTTCTTCGTGAACAGGCGCGACCGGGAATAGAGAAATTCATAAAGAATGCCAGCACCACTAGGTACAGAACTATTTTGTTGGTGGAGGCCAAGCCGATTCTTAATACAGAGAATCATGAGGCGCTCGAAATCGTGATGGACATGTTCACGGATGTATATGAGAAGCGGAATAGATTTGCGCATTGGATCTGTGGTATTTCTCCCCAAATTCCCAAAGGACTTTTGCTGCAAGACCCTAAGGATCATTGGCGGGACTTGCTCGCAATGACGGAACACATGGCGGGATGGCCGGAAAAGAGGAACGCGGATATCCCAAAGCCTAACAAACGAAGGATACTTGTCTATGAACACAAGGACTTTGAAGAAGTGGAAGCGGATGTTGGAGCGCTCACGAATGCCCTTCAATATCTACACCAGACATTGACCTTTCCGCAGGGCGCCGACGATCCAGATTCACCAGGTAGGCGCGCACGAGCCCGGCTATATGCCTTGCCTCAATATCAGAAGGCAAAATCGTATGTGCTCGGACATCCGCGCTCCATGCCGCCAAAATCTCTAGGACGGCGTCTCGCACGTCTTCTACGTCAACTGCTACGAGCATTCCGGGAGTTCTTTCAGGCTCGGTCGCAATGATGGTTGCCCATGCGGCCTTCCATGCGATTGAACGCAAGAAGCACACAGCCTAAACTCCCGCCATGAACGAGCAGAAGCCAAAGCCGCAACCGTCACCGGATGACGTGCTGCGCCGAATGCTGGCGACTCCGCCAGACCCCAAGAAGGCAAAGAAGCCACCGAAGAAGCCCGCTCGAAAGTAAGCGGGCGCTTCGTTTACCGGCCTGTCACGGCCGAGAAAGCGAACTAGTGGGTTTGTCATGTATACAATCGCCCGCACACTTCGTATAATGTATATTATGTAAAATTATGCGACTGGTCGGGGAAAGACTTCGCGACACGGGAGTTCTTTGACACAAAGTTGTATCTCTATCTGCATTAAAAGTGTGTCGCCCTGATAGCCCCCCCGTCGGCGTCCAGTAATTCCGAAATGTGTTCTACCTTCCGAGACAGCACTTCTTATATTTCTTTCCGCTCCCGCATGGACAAGAGTCGTTGCGCCCAGTCTTTGGTTGCGCTCGCGGGCGAGAATGAACGCTTGAAAATCCAACAACAGCGCCAGCCATACCCTTCGTGACGTCGTCCAAAGTAGCATCCTGCTTCCACTCATGCTGAAGCGTAACGCCGGTCCTAATTTCGAGATCACCAGGACGTAGGCATACACCTTTATCTTCAATTTCACTTAGGATCTGAGCGATGACGGTCGATTGCAAGCGCGTCAAAATACCTTTCGGCGTTCGAGTACCCGGAATTCCAGTTCTTCTGGCCGCCATCGCGATATCCAGATCCACTGCAACGTCGTCGCCGATCATCACGAAGTCCAGTTCATTGCTTATCCATAAATTTGAACGCAAGTGGTACGCCAGCAAATTGGTCTCATGAGATGACATCACTCGGTCGTGATACGAAACGCGCCGATTAACGTAACTAAGAAATCTCAACGGCGCTCTATGGCATCTGTTCGAATTTAACATTTTTGATTTATTAACTATTTTGGGGGAGTTTTAGTATCATGCAGAGAAAATTATTTCGGACGATGACCGCTGTTGGGGCAGCGTTACTGCCAATCGTTGCCCTAGCCTCCAGCCATCGAGAAGCGCCTATTTGTTCAACAGCTACGAGGCGGGGCGCACAGGCTACGTGACCATGATTGCGAGCTACCAACCGTTCGAAAACCCGCAAGGCGGACCCAATTACTACACGAT
>JALYIB010000132.1 GCA_030775965.1 Acidobacteriota bacterium
TCCCTCGGGAGCACCGAACCTCGTGCAACGCCTTGGGCCATGACACGGGATCGCCAATGCGAATCGCCGTCGCCAGCGTCTCAGGGTTGCTCACCGCGTGCAGTTCGCCGCCCTGATGAAACAACTCGTAGAACGGCGCCGCGCCTTCCGCCTGAATCACGGCGAGCCGCGGCATTTTAACGATGAGCCCCAGTTCGTGGGCTTCCCGCAGCGCTTTGCCGAATGCCGACGTGTTGCCCAGATTCCCGCCCGGCAGAACAATCCAATCCGGCGGATTCCAATCGCGCTGATCTAACAATTCGAAGACGATGCTCTTCTGCCCTTCCACGCGGAACGGGTTCATCGAATTCAGTAAATAAATTCCCAGCCGCTCCGCCAGCACGCGCACCAGCGCCAGGATTTGATCGAAGTTCGCTTCCACTTCGAGCGTGCGCGCCCCGTATTCGAGCGCCTGCGCCAGCTTTCCAAAAGAAATGTTGCCGTGCGGCAGAAAGATCAACGCCTCGAGACCCGCTGCCGCCGCGTAAGCCGCCATCGAAGCCGAAGTGTTGCCGGTCGAAACGCACGCCACTCGCTGCATCCCCAAACGCCGCGCCTGCGATGCCCCGCAAGTCATGCCGTTGTCCTTGAACGATCCGGTCGGATTGAATCCCTGATGCTTGAAAGCGATCTTATCCAGCCCCCCGTACTGCGCCGCGATGGGCGCATCGAGCAGCGGCGTGTTCCCTTCCCGCAGCGTCACCACATGCGCGTTGTCGTTCAAGAACGGAAACAGCTCGCGATAGCGCCAGACCCCGCTCGTATCCAGCGGCGCGTTGCTCAATCGTCGCTGACGAAAAAGATCGCGCAACTCAGCGGCGCTCGGCCGCGGACCTTTGTAAGTGGCTTCGAGCAACCCTCCGCATTTCGGACAGTTGTAAAGCACCTCGGTAATGGCGAACCGCTCGCGGCAGGACGCCTCGAAGCAGGTCAATTCGGCCTGCACGCAAGAAGACATATTCTTACAGTGTAGACCAGCATGCTTTCCGTTCCTGTCGAATCCGGCCGCGTCGAAGTGCCTCGCGGGTTTGGCTTGCATCCGCTTATGAGCGGCCGGTATTTGCTCCACCGGCGTCGAATTGCAACGCGGCTAGTAGGGCTTCTCGGGCACGCCTGGGCATGAATTCGCAGATCCACTAGGGGCAGTCTCCGGCTGACGATTCACCTCGCCGCCTGAACTCTTTGTGGAGTGTTCTGAAAACGTTAGCGAATGAGAGTGGGCGGCCGCCTTCGAATCGCGGTGTAAGTTGAGGTCGCAGTAGGAAAGGGAGCAAGCCACTTCACAGGTTCTGCCTTACAATCCCGCCACCGAACCCACCCTAAAACCCCACCCGCTCACAAAGGAGCGTTCCGCCAAATCGAGCAGCTCCCTTACTGCTCTTACGATTTGCGAGCGCCGCGGACCGTGCCCTTCAGCTTCGACTGACGCCGCTTGGCTGCCTTGCGCTTAGGCTTGGTGATCAGAAAAGTGCCGCTGCCCTGGTACACGGCTTGATATAGGTTCTCTTTTACTTTTGCGTTTGCCATGAAGAATCTAAAGTATAGCACTCGTGCGCGAAGCGCAATCCTGTCAGCCGTTTGAAGGTTGGACTCAAGGCCTCCAGCACGGTTCGCTGTAGAGTCTCTGTTGGTAGTAAGCGGCAATGGTGGCAAGGCATCGCGGCGCAGGAGCCGCAAGCGAGGAAGTAGACGCCCGCGTGCTACGCTGGTGGCGTCCGATGACCCCTCGCCTGTTCGTTGTAGCGCTGTTGACCGCTGCGACCGCTTTCGCGGAAACCGCGCCCCCGGTTTTCTCGCAGGTGGATGAGATGGTGGCGGCGCTGGCGGAAATCACCGGTTGGCCCGTCAAGAAAAAAGTGCCGGCTGAAATCCTGTCCAAAGATAAATTCCAGCGCTACCTGTCATCGCACATCAAAGACAGCTCGCACGACAAAGAAACCCGCGCCGAAGAACTGGCGCTCAAGATGTTCGGCCTGGTGCCGCAGGATTTCAACCTCGCCCGCGAAACCGAAGACCTGCTAGGCGAACAAGCTGCCGCGTTTTACGATTACAAAAAGAAGCGCCTCTACATCATCGATTCCACCCCCGCGGGCGAAGAACAGCAGATGGCGCTGGTGCACGAACTGGCCCACGCGCTGGCAGACCAGCAGCATTCGCTCGGCAAATACCTCAACCATGGCTCGCCCGATTCCGATGAATCGACGGCGCGGGAAGCCGTGATGGAAGGTCAGGCCACCTGGCTAACCTGGGCCTACCAAGCCAAGCGCGCCGGCGGCAAAGGGGAAGTGCCGCTCAAAATGCTCGACCAATTAACTTCCGAGCATGACGACAACAGCGATTTCCCGGTCCTGGATAAATCGCCGCTGTACATGCGCGAGTCCCTGCTGTTCCCCTATAACGCTGGCGCGCGCTTCCAGGACGCCGTCTATCGCAAGCTGGGCCGCGAGGCGTTCGAGGCCGTGTTCGCGCAAGGCCCGCGCAGCACGCAGCAGATCATGCACCCGATGGCGTACTTTGACAAGACCGCGCCCGCCACCGCCGTAGAGCCCTTGGGCATCGCCAAGATCGTGGGCAAACTGCAAGCCTCCCAATTTCGCCCCATTATCGAAGGCGCCGTCGGCGAATTCGACCACGCCATTTTACTGCGCCAGTTCATCGGTGAGAGCGAAGGTTCCGAAGCCGCCCAACACTGGCGCGGCGGCTGGTTCCGCCTCTACGCACATAAGAACGACGGCTGCCCCCTGCTCTCCTACATCTCGCAATGGGATTCGCCCGAAGCCGCCCGCACGTATTTTGAGCTCTACCAGCGCGTTCTCAAGGGAAAATGGAAGAAAATGGAGGTGTCGTCGGCCACCCCGGCCGAGGTATCCGGCACTGGCGATTCCGGCCGCTTTACGGTACGATTATCGGGCACGTCCGTCCAATCTATAGAAGGTCTGAGGTAAACTGTTTTTATGCGAAACCTTGCTATGCGAGCCTTGGCTGCTACCGCGTTTGTGGCGCTCACCGTGTCGGCTTTGGCCACTCCGCCGGTGCCGCGCAAGTCCCCTGAATTTACTTCTACTGACCCGGCCGGCAAGCCGGTTTTGCTTTCAAGTCTCAAAGGCAAAATCGTGGTGATGCCCTTTATGTTCACCACCTGCCCCCATTGCCAGCACGAAGCACAGATGCTCACCAAGCTTCAGCAGGAGTTCGGCCCCCGCGGCGTAGTCATGCTAGGCACGGTGTTCAACGACGCCAACGGCGCCATGGCCGCGCAGTTCGTGAAGGAGTTCAACATCGGCTTCCCCGTCGGCTACGCCACGCGCGACGCCGTTGTTAGCTACCTGGGCCTTTCCGTGCTAGACCGCTGGGTGGTACCGCAAATCGCCATCATCGACCGCAAAGGCAACGTAGTGGCGCAAAGCCTTGCCACCGGCAGTCCCGAGCTACAGGACGAGGGCTACCTGCGTACCTTCCTCGACAAGCTAGTTAAAGAAAGTGGCGCATCCGGCAGTGCAGCGCCTGCAGCGAAGGCCGCCACGAAGACGGTAGCCAAGACCACCGTCACTCCCGCCAAGACCAACTAATGGAAATGTAGGGGGCCTTCGGCCCGCGGGCGAGGTCCCCATCGTCCGGTCCACTTAACCAGCCGGGTCGGCGCAGGCGCGGACGTGGGATGTCCGCCCTACTTCAGCGCCGCAATCGCTTCCGCGATCTTCTTCCCGTGAAAGCGTCCATTCTCGATGAAAATCTCGTTGGTGTGCATCCCCGCCACCAGCACTCCGGCTAAATACATTCCCTTGCGGTCGCTCTCGAGCGTCTCCGGATCCGTGAACGGCCGTCCCGATTCCGGATCGAAATGAATCCCATGCGCGCCCAGAAATTTAGTATCCGGGCGGTACCCCGTCATTGCAAAAACAAAATCGTTCTTTAGCGTGACTGGCCCCTGCGGAGTCTTTAACCGCACCGAGTCTTGCCGAATCTCTTCGACCGTCGAGTGGAAGTAAGCCGGAATCTCGCCGTTCTTAATGCGGTTCTCGATGTTCGGCTTGATCCAGTACTTGACATTCGCGTGAATCCCCTCGCCGCGATGCACCAGCGTGACCCGCGCCCCCGTCCACCATAATTCGAGCGCCCCAATCGCCGCGGAATTCTTCGCGCCCACCACCAGCACGTCGTGATTGTAGTAAGGATGCGCCTCTTTGTAGTAATGGATGACCTTGGGCAAATCCTCGCCCGGAACGTTCAGTTTGTTAGGGACATCGTAATACCCCATCGACAATATTGCTTTGCGCGATTCATACTGCTGCGCGCAACCCCGGCTGTCCACCGCATGCGTGACGAAGCGCCCGTCCTCGCCGGTGATCCTCTCGACGTGTTGATACTGCCGGATATCCAGCTGGTAATGATCGGCGACACGGCGATAGTATTTCAGCGCCTCTCCTCGCACCGGCTTCTCGTTGAGCGAGGTCATGGGAATGTCGCCGATCTCGAGCAGTTCCGGCGTGGTGAAAAACACCATGTTGGGAGGATAGTGGTAGAGCGAGTTGACGACGCACCCCTTGTCGAGCAATACCGCTTTTAGCCCGCGCCGCTTAAGCTCGATGCCGCATGCGAGCCCCGTGGGCCCCGCGCCAACGATGACGGCATCGTAAGTCGACACCGCCTACAGCATCCCCTCGACGCTCGCATAGACGGAAGCCAGCGCCCCGTCGAGCGCGGCTGCATCGGTGCCCCCGGCTTCAGCCATATCCGGACGTCCTCCGCCCTTTCCACCCACCGCTTGTGCGATCGCTCCTACCAGTTTTCCCGCGTGCACTTTGGCGGTCAGGTCCTTGGTAACCCCCGACACGATCGAGACATTCGCATTGTCGGCCGCGCCCAACACCACCACCGCCGTCTTCCACTTATTGCGCAGCGAATCCACCAGAGTGCGCAACTGCTGGCGGTCGAACCCATCCACGCGAGCCGCCAGCACTTTTACACCCTTGATGTCCTTGGCGTGGCTCTCCAGGTCGCCCGCCTGCGACTGCGCGATTTTGGTTTTAAGCTGCTGGACTTCGTGCTCCAGCAATTTTTCCTTGGCCACCAGCTTCTCAAGCTGCTCCAGCATGTCGCCCTCCGAAGCCCGCACCACGCTGGCGACGCCGGCGAGCTGCGCCTGCGCCAATTGGAACCTGCGCAGGGCTTCCGCGCCCGTGATCGCCTCAATACGGCGCACCCCCGCCGAGATGCTGCCCTCATAAACGATTTTGCAGAGCCCGATATCGCCCGTGCGCGCCACATGCGTGCCGCCGCACAGCTCCTTACTGAAGCCGTCGATCGAAACCACGCGCACATGCTCCCCGTACTTCTCGCCGAACAACGCCATCGCCCCTGTCGAGAGCGCCTGGTCGAGATCCATGACGTCCGTGTGCACTACGCGATTGGCCAGAATCTCCTGATTCATCAGCCGCTCGACTTCCGTCACTTCATCGCGATCCATTGCCGTATAGTGCGTGAAATCGAAGCGCAGCCGCGAGGGCTCCACCACGCTGCCCGCTTGCTTCACATGCGATCCCAGCACCCGGCGCAGCGCCGCATGCAGCAAATGAGTGCCGGTGTGATTGCGCATGGTGGATTCACGCGCCGGCACATCCACCTTAGCGATCACCTCGTCGCCGACGTTCATCGGCCCAATGACCTTGACCTTGTGAATCGTCTTCCCGGGAGCGCCGTTGTACGCCGATTCGACCACTGCGACCGTATCGCCCGTAGCCGCCGAAATCAGCACGCCGCTGTCGCCCACCTGCCCGCCGGCCTCCGCATAGAACGGCGTCCGATCGAGCGCGACTTCGCCCTCAAACGCCGCCACCACTTTTGCCGGAGCCTCCAGCGTCTCACGCCCCACAAACTCCGTCTTCGGCAGAGCTTGATACTCCGCCCGCACCTGCGCCTTCTCCGCGCCCTTCCAACTCGCGCGAGCCCGCGTGCGCTGCTTCTCCATCTCCGCCGTAAAGCCCTCGCGGTCGATCGCCAACCCGAACTCGCGAGCCATGTCCTCCTGCTCATCGAGCGCCAGCCCGTAAGTGTCGTAGAGCTTGAACGCCGCCGGCCCCGGCAATACTCCGCCCGCCGCAGCCTTGGCTTCGTCCTGGAAGATTTTCTCCGCTACTTGGAATGTAGTGGCATAGCGATGCTCCTCGTCCTTCACTACCCGCGCCACCCGCGTCACGCTCTCCAGCATTTCCGGATAAGCGTCGCGCATATGCTCGGCGACGAATCCAGTCAACTTATAAAGGTAAGGATCGGTAGCGCCCGCCATCCGTCCATTCCGCATCGCACGCCGCATGATCTTGCGCAGCACGTAGCCGCGCCCCTCATTCGACGGCACCACGCCATCGTGTATCAGAAACGCAGCAGCCCGCGCATGATCCGCGTTGATCCGCATCGCCGTATCCGTCGCGGAGTCCTCGCCAAAAGGCTTGCCGATCAGTTCACCCGCGCGCAGCACAATTGGTTTGATCAGGTCAGTGTCGTAGTTCGACAACACTCCTTGCTTCACCGCCGCGATGCGCTCCAACCCCATGCCCGTGTCGATCGACGGCCGCGGCAACGGATTCAGAGTCCCCTGCGCATCGCGATCGTACTGCATGAAAACCAAATTCCAGATCTCGACAAAGCGCTCGCCCGGATCGTCCGGAAAACTTCCCGCCCCCGCCTCCGGCCCGAAATCATAGTGAATCTCCGAGCACGGCCCGCACGGCCCCGTCTCACCCATCTGCCAGAAGTTATCCTTTTCGCCCAAGCGGAAAATCCGCTGCTTGGAAACCCCAGCGACCTTCTGCCACAGTTCCTCGGCGTCATCGTCTTCGCGAAAGACTGTGATGTAGAGTTTGTCCTTGGCAAGCCCATAATCCTTAGTGATCAGTTCCCACGCAAAAGCAATCGCGTCCTTTTTGAAATAGTCCCCGAACGAGAAGTTGCCCAGCATCTCAAAGAACGTATGATGCCGCCGCGTGTAGCCGACGTTATCCAGATCGTTGTGCTTGCCCCCCGCCCGCACACACTTCTGCGACGTCGTCGCGCGCGTATAATCTCTTTGCTCCTGCCCCAGGAACACGTCTTTGAACTGATTCATCCCCGCGTTCGTGAACAACAGCGTAGGATCGTTCGCCGGAACCAGCGAAGAGCTGCGCACCACGCGATGCCCGCGGGCAGAAAAATAGTCAAGGAACTTCTGTCGAACTTCGGACCCTGTCATGGATACTTTTATTTTCGCTTACCAGCCTACCGGTTTGCCCCGGTTCTGCTCGTCTAGCCATTTTTTTAACGGCGCGAAATAGTCGAGAATCGCCGTGGCGTCCAAGTCCCGCTGCCCCGTCAACTCGAACATCGCGTCCTGCCACGGCTTGCTCAAACCCATTTCGAGCATCGCATTCAGCCGCCGGCCGGCTTCTTTGTTGTCGTAAAT